>JAQVPO010000222.1 GCA_028702015.1 Synergistaceae bacterium
GCCTGCCTTCTCAATCACGAAGTCAGTCCCGGTCTTCCCCTTGTATGTTTCGGCGAGAAGAGGGATTATTCCGGCATCTACCGGACCGATGGTGCTCGACAGTCTAATTGTCCCGGCAAATGCGGGTATGGAAAATAGCAATATAAAGGTCAACGCCAGTGCTGATCTGAACTTTCTCATTAAAACCCAACCTCCGTATTTTAGAAAATATTTTTGTGGCTAGCTGTTTTCCACTCTTCTCTTTAGAAAAGAAAGGGAGATGTTCAACGCAAATGAAATTGATAGCAGAACGATACCCAGGGCAATTCCAAGTGCGAAATCTCCCTTGCCTGTCTCAAGCGTTATCGCAGTAGTTATTGTCCTTGTGTGCCATTTGATATTTCCGCCCAGCATCATGGCGGATCCGACCTCTCCGATGATCCTTCCGTACGAGGTAAGAGCCGCAACGAGGATTTGAAAACGTCCTTCCCAGAGGCTTGTGACAGCAAGTTTTCGGCCTGAAGCACCAAGCGTCTGAAGCGTAAGTTTCAATCTGTTGTCAAGGCCCTCGATAGCAGTCGCCGTGTAAGAAATAACGATCGGCAGTCCCAGTATTATCTGCCCGATCGCCATTCCGCGGATAGTGAAAAGGAGCTCAAGGTCTCCGAGCGGGCCCCTTCTTGATATGAAGGCATAAACAAGAAGGCCGACCACGACTGTAGGCAGGGAAAGCAGGGTATCAGCGATGGTCCTGAGAAGGTGCTTGCCTGGAAAATCGAAATAACCCAATGCAAATCCCAGAGGCAGACCGATCCCAAGTATAAAGAGCATTGAGAGGCCTGTCAGCCTCAGAGTCGTAAGTACGATATTCAGAGTTTCCTCGTCCATTGATGTGATCAGCCTTATGGACTGAAAAAAACCTTGAATAATGAAATCCACCCGGTATCCTCCTTAAGAATAGGACCGGGTCCTGAAGGCAGGGCCCGGTTCTGTCGAATATTAGACTAAAAAATTAATGTCCGGCTCTGATCTCGGCGTTGGGGAAGAAGAGCTGTTTGCCTTCGAGCTTGAAGTTTGCGATATCTTTCTGAACTTTTGAAGAGGTTATCCAGTCAATGTACTTGATCGCGAGGTCATATTTTACATGGGAGTGCTTTATTGGATTGACTGCTATAACGCTGTACATGTTAAGGAGCTGACTGTCTCCCTCTACCAGAATGACGAGTCCGGGCTTGCCTTTGAGATTTGCGTCATATTTGATGAATGTTCCTCTGTCCGCAAGAGCATAACCCTTGCGTTCATCAGCGATATTGATAGTATTCAGCATTCCCTGCCCTGTCTGGACATACCATGATGCTTTGTCAAAATTTTTCACGCCGGCTTCCTTGAGAAGCCTGAGCTCTGCTGAATGGGTCCCTGATTTGTCTGCACGGCTTACGAGAGGCTGGCCCTTTGCGGCTATTGTAGACATAGCCTGGGTAATAGACTTGCCTTTTATGCCTGCGGGGTCATTTGCAGGACCGATCAGGACAAAATCGTTGTACATGACCTTGCGGCGGTTTGCGCCTGAGCCGTCAGCCATGAACTTGTCCTCGGCTGCCGGGTCGTGAGTCAGTATTATGTCCACATCGCCGTTACGTCCATACTCAAGAGCCTTCCCGGTTCCTACAGACACCCACTGGATCTGTATGCCGGTGTCCTTCATGAGGATAGGAGCAAGATAATCAAGAAGACCTGTGTTGTCGGTGCTGGTCGTTGTTGCCATTCTCAGGACCGGCGGTTTGGCGTATGCCAATGAGCCCAGCATCAGCATACATACTGTGATGATGGTGATGAAAAGGAATAAACGCTTGTTGCCTTTCATGGGGAAACCCCTCCTTAAAAGATATGTTGGTGCAAAAACTATTATGCGACCTTGAAGAAAAAGGAGGGCTTAAATGTGATGCAACTAATCACGAAGACTTTCGCCCCCTTTCCGCAATGGGAGGCGGACCCGTTTCCGGATCCGTCCTAACGTCTGTCTTCCATAGCAAAAGCCGCAGGAATAACAGATTCAAGGGTTTATCCTTTTGTAGAAAATGAGCTATCTAAGTGAAATATATAGCATAAGCATTATTCTACACTATTATATTGTTCTTGTGGTGCACTTAAGGAAAAAATATGTTTTTTTATTTATAACTGCAACTTAATTGCAGTTATAAATAAAAAGATGCGAGACCGTTGGGGGCGGTCTCGCAAAGGAGAGTTGGGATTTTGTGTGATATCCCGTAAGAAAATGAAATCGACCGTCCCCAATGGAGAGACGGCCGAATAAATCTCAGACAGCCGTTCTCCTTTCCAAAGGGAGGCTCCGTCGTTTCCAGCGAAACCCTAACGGCCTGGCTGCCATGGAGCTGGTCTTTAGGCTGGCAGGCTCGGAGAACAATCGATTACTTTGCTATCCTACATGCTGATCAATAAAAAAACAAGTATTTTGTTCATAAGTGACCAGGTAATTTAAAATAGTTTTATGAGTGCTACTGCTATAATATACAGAAGGATATTATTTGGGGTTTGTATTCAGTAGGACCTGGTCTTCTTTAAAGGGGAGAGGAATATGACGACGCTGCACTTGCCGAGCAACCTGCCTAAACCAACGCTTGAGGAGATAAGAAACTGTCCGATCAGGAGCAGGATAGACAATATTGCTGTGCGTGCAGGACTCAATCCTCCTCCTGTCGATGGAAGGGATATGATCCTCCACATCTCCGATACCCCCTCCACAATGTTTCCCTATCTGCGAAGGGCCATAAGGCGCCTGCGCCCATCTTGGATAGTGCATACCGGAGATCTTGTGGACGATATAAAGCTCGAAACAAGGCCAGGCATGATCGATCTTTACAGGAAAAAGCTTCGTGTGCTTTTGAACCTGCTCTCTGAAGAGGCGTGCGGAGCGATCCTTCTTACGGGCAATCATGACCATCTTCCTACCTTGCTTGAAATGACAGAAAATTCTTCGGTACAGGTATGGAGCAGGCCGGGCCGTTTTTATATAGGAAGTTTTCGTTTCAGGGCGGGTCATACATATCAGGACGTCATGGATGATGCCGGAGAGTACAATCTATTTGGACACAGCGCTGAGCATCCTACTCTTATAGATAAGAGCGGAAGATTTTTTTTGAATGGGATTGAAAGTATGTATCTCATACACATGGAGACAGGAGATGTTATCC
>JAQVPO010000223.1 GCA_028702015.1 Synergistaceae bacterium
CCTCGGGAGATATAATAAGACTGGGGCTTTCTGCCGTTGCAAAGGTAGGACAAAGTGCGGTAAAGAACATTATAGAACTGCGTGATAAGGAGGGTCCATTTTCGTCATTCTGGGATTTCTTCATGAGGATAGATACGAGAGCGGTAAACAGAGGTGTAATCGAAAACCTGATAAAATCGGGTGCATTTGACAGCCTTGATAATAACAGGGCTAAGCTCCTGAATGCACTGCCATCCTTTTTGGAATATGCTTCTAAAAAATGTACTGATACCAACCAGTGTTCACTATTCGATAATATAGAAGATGCTGTTCTTGATCCTGTGATGGACGAATGCGAGGATTTTTCTGTCAGACAGAAGCTGGATTTTGAAAAAGAGAGCATGGGGCTTTATATTTCAGGACACCCTTACGACAATTATCTGCCTATGATCAAAAACTACATAAACTGTTCATTCTCAGATCTGCATCTCTGGCAGTCCGCTAATCAGCCGGTCATAACGGCAGGTCTGCTCACTTCCTACAAGGAACGTTATACTAAAAAAGGAGATCCTATGGGAGTCCTTGATTTTGAAGATTCTGATGCTACTGTCGAAGCTGTTATGTTCCCGAAACAGTGGAGCAAGTATAAACCGCTTCTTAATGCTGGTTCCCTTTATTTTATTAAGGGACAGGTAAGGCAGGACAGGGGACTATCCATTCTTGCTGATGAGATATTTCCTGAGGAGGATTTTCAGTCACTCCTTACGCCACATGTTACAATTACTATTGAAGCCGAAGGATTAGGTGAGGCTTTTTATGGTGACCTCTGCAAATTGCTTAGAAAACATCCAGGCAGATATGAAGTACTGCTTAAGTTGGTAAATTCAGAACAGACCGTTGTATCATTGCTTAAATCGATCAGAGTCGATCTTAACGAGAAACTGAGTGCAGATATCATAGACTATTCAAATGGCAGGGCTTATTGTTCCTGACGTATAAAAGCAGACGAGAGGAGAGGTGTTGTTAATGCCTCAGAGCGAGAGCGAAGCGCGTCCTGCCGGGGGAGAATACATTGCGGTGAAGGCGCTTGAGAACGGGGTTACCGTTATTGGTGTTACGAGAGGGGCTGAAAACAGGTTTCTTCATACTGAGAAACTTGACGAAGGGGAAGTATGGATCGCCCAGTTCACTGAACACATATCAGCAATGAAAATAAGGGGAATGGCTTCTATACTGACAAAGCATGGTGAGATCAGGAGCGGAAAGTAAAAGGTGTATTTTTTATTATGGAAAGATTAGAGAGAAAAGTAAAAATAGTATGTACCATGGGTCCTGCATGCTGGGAAGAAGAGACAATATCAGAGCTAGTGATTTCAGGAATGAATGTGGCTCGTCTGAATTTCAGCCATGGGGACTATGAATCGCATACAAGGACTATTAACAATGTCCGTAAGGTCGAGGATAAACTTCGCAGACCAGTAGCAACACTTCTTGATACAAAAGGTCCGGAGATCAGGACCGGCATGCTGGCAGACCATAGGAAAGTTCAGCTTGTTTCCGGCAGTGAATTCTCTCTTTTCTTCGAACCAGCAGAGGGAACTGCGGCCGGAGCATATATTGATTATCCTGATCTATATAAGGAAGTATCTGTTGGTCAGGATATATTTATAGATGATGGAACTATCCTTCTTTCAGTGGAAGCACTTGATCCGTCCATTATAAAGTGCCGTGTCCTGGTGGGCGGTGAGCTTGGGGAAAAAAAAGGCGTCAATGTCCCAGGCGCCAGTCTTTCTGTTCCTACCCTTACCGATAAAGATATCAGCGATATACGCTGGGGCGTAGAGCATGATGTTGACTATATAGCAGTTTCATTTGTCCGGACCAGGGAAGACATCCTCAGCGTGAGAAAGGTTCTGGAAGAATATTCAGGAGAAGCAAAAATAATTGCCAAGATAGAGACAAGGCCTTCTGTTGAAAACATAGACGAGATACTTGCTGTTGTTGACGGGATAATGATTGCCAGGGGAGACCTTGGCGTTGAAATGCCGACTGAAGATGTTCCTATGGTACAGAAAGAGATAATAGAAAAATGCCGTTCGCAGGGGAAGCCTGTTATTGTTGCAACTCAGATGCTTGACTCTATGATACGCAACCCTAAGCCGACAAGGGCTGAAGCAAGTGATGTGGCCAATGCTGTAATAGACGGCACAGACGCAGTTATGCTTTCAGGAGAGACAGCAAGCGGCAAGTATCCTGTCGAAGCAGTAAAAATTATGAATAAGATATTGATGAGGACAGAAAAAAATCTCACAGAGTGGCAGAGAATGCCTAAAATCATTTCCAACTGCGGAGAGACGGCAGATGCTGTAAGCCGTGCAGCGCGGGATATTTCAGAAACAGTATGTGCTGCTGCTATACTTTCGTTGACCAGGAGCGGAGCAACTGCAAGGATGGTCAGTAAATACAGGCCGGATTGCCCTGTAATAGCTCTCACTCCTTCATTTTCAACATGGCGTGAGCTTGCGCTTGTCTGGGGAGTATACCCTCTTGTATGTCCATTTACTACTGATGTTGAAGAATCAGTCTCAAACTCTCTCTCCATAGTACAGGAAGAGGGCCTTATAAAAGGCGGAGATAACGTAGTCTTCACGTCAGGGATCCCGCTGGGAGTTCCGGGCAGTACTAATTTAGTCCAAGTCTATACAGTTGGTAAAATAATTGGCAAGGGACTTTCTCTTATAAAAAGAAAAGTCAGAGGTGTTGTATGCAAAGCAGAGGATTCTGATGAAGCGAATGAAAAGGTAACACCAGGCTCCATACTCGTTGTTAGGAAGACTGACCGTGATTTTATCCCCTCAATGGAAAGGGCTGCCGGCGTAGTCAGTGAAGAGGATGGCTTTTCCTGTCATACTGCTGTTGCATCATTAAATATGGGGCTTCCGGGGATAGTTGGTGTTTCCGATATATTTGACTCAGTTGAGGACGGCATGCTGATAACCCTTGATGGTATTCGCGGTGTAGTTTTTCTGGGGAGGAGTAACTAGTGGCTCTTATCGGAGCCCACATATCCGCTGCGGGAGGTCTGTATAAAGCATATGAGAGAGCTGATGCTGTTGGCTGTGAGTCAATGCAGATATTTACAAGGAATCAGCGCCAGTGGCTTAATAAGCCGCTTTCGTTTCAGGAAATAGAGGA
>JAQVPO010000010.1 GCA_028702015.1 Synergistaceae bacterium
AGCCATCTACAACCCGTTCGCTTGTATTAACTTCATCTCTGAAGTATCCTGAAACTACGGAAGGCCCTTTTACCCAGAGCCCTCCTTCTTCATGCATGTCAAGAAGTTTGCCTTCTATATCTCTTATCTGCACTTCGTAAGTATCAAAGAACTGTCCTACAGTTCCGAGCTTGCTGTCATCAGCTTTGTGGCTGACAGCTACTACAGGGGAGCACTCAGTCAAGCCATATCCTTCGAGTATACCTGTTCCCAGATACTCTTTGCTCCTTGAGCTGATTTGCACGTTCAGCCTGTCTCCCCCTGTAATTACAAACTTGATCCCGCTGAGCCGTTCTCCCTTCTTTGCAAGTGCCCCCAGAAGGAAAAGCATTATCGTCGGGACACCTATTATGCAGTTCGCTCCGGATGTCTTAATTGCCTCTATTGTATGCTCCACCGGGACAAAGTTTGAAAGAACTGTCTGTCTGCATCCGCTCATAAGGGCAAGCATCCCTGACATATTAAAACCAAAGGAATGAAAATTAGGAAGTACATTCAGGATTACCGAGTCAGTATCAAGAAGCCCAGGAATATGAGTCCTTACAGGATCTATATTTGAAAGCAGGTTAGTGTGTGTGCATGGAACGGCTTTAGGTCTGCCGGATGTCCCTGATCTCGAGAATATGACTGCCTGCTCTTCGCTTTCAGGTATTCCTTTTACACACTTGAATGGCGGAAGCGGTCCATCAGCGGCAGCAGCAAAAATACCATAATCAGCCCCGTCAGGAACAAAACCAGAAACTTCGCTTCCCTCAGAAACAAACACAACTGCGGGATCCAGCATACCAAGAGTGCTGCTGAGATTTTCAAGACCAGCCCTTGCGTTGACCGGAGCCACAGCTCCCCCTAATCTCCAGCATGCGAGAGAGAGAGCAATAACAACAGGTGAATTAGGCAGGACTATTGCAATTCGCTGCCCCTTTTCAAAACCTGCCTCTCTTAATTTTTCCTCGCAGTCAACAGCGAGGCTGTTCAGCCTGCCCCATGACCACCAGTTTCCGTTCCACCAGAGACAGTCTTCCCCTTCCCTTTCCTTCCACGCAGACTCAAATCTTTCTTCCAGTCTTTCTTGTCTTTTTGTCTCCATAAGACCAACTCCAAAATATAAAAGTGATTTTGAATATAGGATCATTATTACAAATGCTGCAAATCATCATCCTCGCTTAACGTCATATCAATCTATGTTTTGGGTCCTAATTCTTTTCTGAAATATACCTTTCTCGCTAGGGCAATAGACCACCGCCATAGCTTTATTGAGGGGGCCGTGCGTCCTTGGGTCGATAGTCAGAGTGGCATGGGAGGCTGGAAAATTTCTCGTTGAAAGAAGGGCATGCCGTATTGCTTCTCCCCTGTATCCGGAAGCACTGTAGAGCGCATTTGCTATCCATCTGACTGCGTCATATGCCAATATGGCCGATTCCACATCAGAAGGAGGACATTTTTCATTATATAGCGTCCTGTAATCTTTCATTACAGAACGAATCTGGGGATCAAGATCAGATACTTCATTGATCCACCAGCTTCCTGAAAAAACCTTCTCTATACCTGAGGGCATATTTTCTGTATAGCCTTCGGCTAAAATTGTATTTCTGTAGCCCGCCTCTCTTGCAAACCTGAAAAGTGACTTGATATCAGTCTGTTTGCCAGGAATAATGAGAACCTCCGCTCCGCTTTTCGCGATCGCTTCCATGGCTGCCCTGTGGTCGGTATTTTCTTTCATCGGAGCACTTATATCTGCAGTAACCTTGCCACCAAAGATCTTGGCCCATCTAAGGGCCGATTCGTGGAGTACCTGGTCTGTTTCATTATCAGTATCGTACAAAAAGGCTATATTTCTCTTTGAAAGTCCTTGAACCGCAAAATATGTGAGCATTTTGGCTCTTGCATAAGTATCGTTTGCTATGTGAAAAGCATAAAGGTATGGTTTTTCACCTTTCATGACAGCTCCTGGAGTCAGATCAGAGGCTGTTATTACGAGAGGGACACTGATTTCGTCTGCTATCTGAGACATAAAGTGGACGCTCTCATGTGAGACCGGTGTCATCATGACCATAATGCTCTCGTCCTTCATAACTTTTCTGACATTCTCTTCTGCTTCAGAAATATCCTGAGGAAGGTCATAGCCAACTATTTTGATCTTATAACCTTTTATACCTCCCTGTTTGTTTATCTGTTCAACTGCTAGCTGTGCAGCTCTCAGCTGGTTATGGCTTGACTGTGCAGCGCTGCCTTTCATTGGTGCAAAAAAGGCTATCCTGAATTCGTCACCAACCGGGTTGCGCTGGCTGCCTATCTGGAAGAAGAGAACCACAATGGCCAGCAATGCAGCGATCAAAACTATCCCATTGTAGAAAGACTTTTTTCTGATCCACATCGTCCTGGGCTTATTCGAAATTCCGCCTGCTATCCTTCTCAGATTGCCAGGTTTTGCAACCAGATCATCAGAGTGTTCTTCTTCTGATTTTTCCTCTTCAGTCTCGTCACTTATTACATGCCGCAGTACCATCAGTACATCTTCTGCTTCTTCCTTAGTAAAACCAAGATGCTTGGAGAGTTTGGCACTAAAATAAGCTTCATTTTTATTCGTGATCCTTGACTTTACAGTCCATCCTGATTTTATCAAATAGCGCAAAGCAAAAGTCAGCCTAAAATTAGCAGCGCTCTCACCAGGATTCCTTGCTTCCAGAAACTGAGATAGCCTGTCAGGATCTTCCATGATACAGAGACCATAATCTTCAATAAGTTTTTCTAATACTTTTTTTATACCCTCAGCCAAAGATAACACTCCCTATACTTAAGAGTATAGCTTGCGTGAGGCAGGTCCGCAATAAATCATTCAAAACTTCAAGCTGAAATACTGACAGGGGAATAAATCAAAAGCGCAGGACCGGTCCGGCCCTGCACACCAAACATTGAACAGATATACTGACTTATCTTCCGATCTACTTCTCTTCAAAGATCTCGTCTTTTATGCGTTCGTCCTTTTTTTCGTAGAATGAGAGTATAAGCGCTTCCAAAGAGATTTCTGCCTTCCATCTGTATGGCCATTTGTGTTCTCCGTCCCTGTCTCTGCATGATAGCACCTTTTCATCTCTCATATCAGAGCTGTAGCAATCCAGGGTACATATCTTACGCAGCGGCACTGATGCTAATGTTCGTCCGTTTTCAGGGCATGGCGTTGATTCTTCAAACAACAGCAAATCTGCAACTTCAGGCTCAAAATCCCTTCCCCAGCAGCAGCCCGTTCGGTGGTAATCTGGCCTGTTCCCTCCTACCACAAAATTTTTGCCTCCCTTAAGCGACTTGTCAGCAACCATATGGACTCCGCTGGGCACTCCTACGGGGCCACAAAATCCGGCTACCTCGCCGAAGGCAGAAACTATCTCGTCATTTTCGGCCTTTCTGAAAGATGCTCCCTTAAATTTTGAATCTACATATGCGTGCAGCTTATTTATGCTGATATTTTTGTCACCTCTGATCATTGCAAATAAAAGTGTCTTTTTCTCATTGGGCATTATAACAGTATAAAGCATCGCTTTAAGCGTTTCTGAAGGATCCAGACCCAGCTGTTCACAAAGCAGCGGTATCGTATGTGCTCCTGGGGTATGGACGTCTGTCACTTCTTTCTCTGCCTGATCTGAGTTGAGCGGCTTTACAGCATGGACATAAGCAGAGTCCCCATGAAAGTAATTGCCGCATTCAGGGCATACAAGTCCTTCCGTCTCATAAAGCGAGCCTTTTGCAGTCGGGCACACACCTGCCATGCTGTTTATAGTTCCGGATCTGACCTCTAGAATATAATTAAAATCCGGGATATAGCGCTCAAAGATTGAACGGATAGTATCTGCCGCAAAAGCAGTCTTCATTTTTACATCTTCCTCTGTTTCAGCCCAGCCCCACAGATTGAGCTTTCTTCCTGAAACAGCCATCCAGGCAAGCGCTTTCTCCCCATATTCCCTGACATAGCGTTCAGCAAGGGAACTGGCTGATTCATCCGATGCACTGCAATCTATATTCTGTATCCCGTTTTTTTCCAGAAGGGCTTCGGTCAGGTCTTGTGCAATACTGCTGAGAGTGCTTACTCCAATGGGGAGGAGTATTATCTCCCCGCTCTTTGCATTAAAAACACCTGCACCTTCCATTACAAGGGATATAAGACCCGGGTCCTTTACCTTTGCCGGCGGATTTTTTGTTTCAGGTATAAAAAGTTCTCTCATTTGTCACCCTCCTTCATAGATTGCATATATAATACTACATAGTTATTAATATATCCATTTGTATATCATTAACCGACAGCATTACCTTGAGTCCACAAATCTCGACAGCTTTAGTGATAGATGTTACCCTACTCTCCGGAGGTAGTATCATGAAAAATATTTCATGCTGTATGTTTCTAGTTCTCTCCTTGCCTGTCCTCTTTCTGACTGCCGCTGCAGGATGGCGTGTTGATGTCTTTCAAATGAAGGACACAGATGGCAGGCTTATTTTTCAGTCCCCTGTCTCCCTGGGACACAAATTCACGACACGCTACATTCACTCAGTTGAACTGACACCAGTGGAGGACGAATACAAAATCGCAGGAGGTCTTCTCTGGACATGGGAGGAAAAAGTCAGATCAACAAATGCTGGGCTGCCTTTCAGCAAGCCAAGGTACGGCAGATTCATCGACACTGGTGAGTGGATGATATTCCAGGGCGGAAGAATGTCGTGGAAAGAATATTATTACAGGGTCGGAAATAAACATATCGGACGTAATCAGATGACCCTTGAACCCTTCGGACGAAGAAATTTTTATGAATTATTCACAGGAGAGCGCCTCGTCATACGTGTCCTAAAAATGCCCCTTATTTATGCCAGACTTTACAGGACAGAAATCCTGCAAAAAGCTCCAATGGGAGTTCCTCCAACGGAAGGCGGATCACGCTGATCAGATATAAAGATCAAGCATCAGCAATAAAATTCCTGCCGCTCCCAACATTATTTCTGGTATATATTCCAGTTTTCTCCTGCTATTACGGCCTAACTTGCTGAACCACCTGTTTATTAAAGGTATGAATAAGACCTGTACCAGCATCACTCTTATCCAGAAGAACACAAAATCTATGAGATACATTTTGAATCCAATGTATCCCATGGATATTCCAAGACGCATCGGCCAAAATATTGATACGATCATCGCTGGCACAACCGCTGTCCGTATTGCATCAAAAATTTCAGGTATCTGCACGTTATCTACTACCCTTGCCTTTATTACTCCTTTGGAAGGCGAAATAACCGCAAGCAGCACTAGAAACATCCCTACGCCAATTTTCCCTAATGCTCCTGCAACAGTCCAGAGTGACGTTGCAGCAAACGTTTCGAGACTGAATATATTGCCTGGCATCCCTCTGTTAAGGGAATACCATGAAAGTGTGCCTCCAACAGCAATCAGTGTAACTGCCAGTCTTGAGAGTACAAATAGTTCTTGGGGTTTAAATGACTGATATATTTCCCCGAAAAAATTTTTCATTCCTCGTATATAAAATCCCTGCGCTGAGAGAAGAAGGAAAATTATTACGATAAGGTCCCCTTTTGTTTCCACAAATTGGGGGAGCGAGCCCATGGGCATAAAGAGAAAGATCATTAGCAGTGAAATACAGGACATATATAAAAGCGGCGGAGGGCACTTGTCAGTACAGCGTCCATTCAGGAATCTTCTATAGGGAGAAAGCAAAGAAACATCTGTACCCTGGCTATCATAGAGTACTTTTTCAGCCCCCAGCAAAAGCAAAGAAAGAGTCAAGACAAGAAACAAAAGAGAAATGCCAGAAATCAATGTCAGCAAAAAAGAAAAGAACATTTTGTCACCTTTCTGCAGGATCAGTTAAGATTTTTTGTACTGTTGAATTATACTACATCTGCAAGTCCTTTCTCGCTGAGTTTCATGATAATAGTGGGTTCAACAGATTTCAACGTACGCTTCATGCAGACGGCCAGAAAAACAGCTCCTAATCCAAAAATCAATCCGGAAAATGTGCCGCCTAAAAGATCAGCTAACATTCCGGCAGTTAAAGATCCAATAGGCCCGATCCCCACGTTGCCGACAGTGTAAAGGCTCATTACACGCCCTCGTTTTTCTTCATCAATTATGCTCTGCACTAGAGTATTAAAACAAACAGAACCTGTAGACATTCCAAAACCCAAAACAGTAAGCGCTGCGCACGAAAGCTCTACAGATCTTGAAATAGAAAAGGCAGCAAGGCCAAGCCCGAACATACCGACGCTGTAGGTTACTCTTATATGAAGTTTGTTCACAGGAACCAGACTTGCCTGGTAAATAACTCCTATAATAGCGCCAAGTCCTACAGAACCTAAGAACAATCCAAGTATTGAAGCATCGCTGTGAAAAATATTTTTTGCAAAGAAGGGCAGAAGCGTAGTAAAGGGGAAACAAAGAAAGAAAAATAAGGTCGATGCCATCAATATCTTTTTTAGCGCTGTAAATCCAATAGTGTAATCCAGTCCTTCCCTAAAGCTTTTCCATCCGCTCTGCCTGACAGGCAGCTCGATTTTTTTTATCTTTAGACGGGTAAGCGAAAATATAACTGCAAGGTAAGAGACAGCATTCAGAAAAAAGCACATCGTCTCTCCGACAGCCTGGAGCGCAAAACCTGCAAAAGCGGGGCCTACAAGCCGGGCAAGGTTAAAAACTGCAGAATTAATTGTCAGAGCACTGTTTAGCTGGGCATGTCTGTCAAGCATCCTTACAACACAGGACTGCCGAGCAGGAAGATCTATAGAGGTTACTAAGCCTAAGAAGAAACTTAACAAAAGCACCTGAGAGTATCTGATAATTCCAGTAAAATCGAGAAAAGCAAGTGAAAGAGCCTGTATCATGCATAAAGACTGTGTAGTTATCAGTATTTTTTTCATGTCGTAACGGTCCAGGATCGAACCGGCAAAAAATCCTGTCACAAGGATAGGGGCCTGATTTGAAAGCTCAACAAGGCCAAGTCCTGCTGCAGAGCCAGTAAGGCGCAATACAAGCCAGCTCATCGCAAGTCTCTGCATCCAGGTCCCTACCAAAGAGACAGATTGCCCTAATATAAATATCCGAAAATTTACGGCACCAAGAGCCATAAAAGCCTTCATTTGATATATACGATCCAGCATTCAGTATATCTCCAAGCCTAAATATTGGATAAAGTATAGCAGATGCTTTCTTTTGCCAGCAGAAAGAGAAGAGCCCCGCAAAAGCGGGGCTCTTCATAATTATTCATTTTTTAACGAAAAAGACCTTACTTAATGAGGCCCTTCTCTTTATAGAACTTCGCTGCACCTGGATGCAGGGGAGCTGTAAGACCGTCGAGTGCGCCCTTAAGTGTGATTTCCTTGCCCTTTGCATGTACTGCTGCTATGTCATCAAGGTTCTTGAACATTGAGCTTACAAAATCATAGATCTGCTGCTCTGGAACATCCGCATGGGTGATAAGGATGGCCATAACTGCAGGGGTCACTGTGTCTTTATCTATGCCCTTATATGTTTTGCCGGGGATCTTGCTGGCCACGAAGAAGGGATACTGCTTGTGGAGCTTGTCAAGGAATGCCTTGTCAAAGCTGAGAAGGCCCACATCCTTGGTCGTTGTAAGGTCCATGATCGCGGCTGTCGGGAAGCCTGCGACAACGAAACCTGCATCGATCTGGTTGTCCTTGAAGCGGCTTGATGTAGCTGCAAAATCAAGGAAGTCTGCCTTTTTGAGATCTTTGTAGGTGAGCCCAGCAACTCCGAATATTGCCTGAACGTCGCCCTCAACGCCCGATCCGGGTGCTCCGACGCCTACACGTTTGCCTTTAAGATCATTGATGGACTTGATCCCGGCATCTTTTGCAATAACGACCTGTACATGCTCAGGATAGAGAGAAGCAACGGCGCGGATGTTCTTGAGGGGCTTGCCCTGGAACATTAGCTGACCGTTTACCGCCCAATAGGTGATGTCGTTCTGTACAAAGGCGATCTCGATCCCCTTGGTTGCAATAAGGTTTGCATTAGCAACTGAAGCATTGCCTGTTTCCGCAGTGCACTGGATCTTTCCGTCTTTGGTGACTGCAGCAGCAAGAGCTCCGCCTACAGCATAGTATGTGCCGGATGTTCCGCCCGTTGCTACTGACATATAAGTTGCTGCTGAGGCTACTGCTGTAAATGAAAATGCTGCAAGGAGCGCTACAAGTGTTACGATGATGACTTTTTTCATTACCTATTCCTCCCTAATATAATAATTTTATGTTTGTTGGACGAACTGGTATCAGTTCGTATACAACCATATTTTATAACACAAAACCAATTAGCGGATCAGAGTTCAATTCATTTTTGCCTATTTAGATTCTCCAGCATCTTCAGCTTTTGCTTGAGCTGCTCTCTTTTTAGCAATACTCTTCGCTTTCGCTGTCTGTATCACATATATCAGTACAAAAACAGCAAAACCGCCAAGGTCGGAAGCGGTGCCGGGTATAAGCAGTGCAAGCGCGCCGGCAAAAGCAAGCAGACGCAGATACCATGGTATAGCAGCCTTAAAATACCCTATAGTGAACATAGCCAGCAGGAAGACTCCAAGCAGTGCTGTAAAAATGGCCTGTATCATCTGGAGCGGGACAACATCTATAAACAAAAGCATCGGGTTATAGACATATATATACGGGACCAGGAAACCCGCCAGAGCAAGCTTGAAAGCAGTCACTCCTGTCTTCATCGGATCCGAGCCTGCAATGCCTGATCCTGCGTAGGCCGCCAGGGCTACAGGAGGCGTGAGGTCCGCAGCTATGCCGAAATAGAAGACAAACATGTACGCCGCCTTGGCCGGTACTCCCAGTTTGAAGAGGGCAGGGGCCGCCATAGTGCTCGTCACGATGAAGTTCGCTGTTGTAGGAAGCCCTGTTCCAAGAATGATGCTGGCAAGCATTGTGTAGAAGAGTGTAAGTATCTTGCTTCCGCCTGCAAGGGTACAGATAGCGTTGGCGATGCGGAGGGCCAGACCGGTAAGAGTGCCCATGCCGACGACCATTCCGACAGTGGCACATGCGCAAGCCACACCGATCGCACCCCTCGCGCCTGATTGAAATGCCTCTAAAATACGGGGCGGGGTCAGCCTGGTTTCTTTGTTAAGCCATGAAAGCGCAAAACTTACAAGAATGCCGTTAAATGCAGCCCTGAGCGGTGTAAATCCAGCAAGAAGAAAGTAGATGATAGCAATTAGCGGAATAAGAAGAAATCCCTTTGATCTGAGGAGCGGCCAGAGTGGAGGAAGCTGGGCCCACGGTATGCCCTTAAGTCCGAGCCGCGTAGCTTCAAAGTGCACCTGGACCATAACTGCAAAATAATATAGCAGTGCTGGAACCACAGCAGCAAGAGCCACTTCGATGTAAGGAACGCCGAGGAACTGGGCCATGATAAATGCGCCTGCGCCCATAACAGGAGGCATTATCTGTCCGCCCGTCGAGGCGACCGCTTCAACGGCTCCCGCAAAGTGAGGCTCATATCCGACGCTTTTCATAAGAGGTATAGTGAACATTCCGGTCGTACATACGTTTGCAACTGATGAACCAGAGACTGTCCCCATAAGGCCGGAACTGACAACTGCAACCTTTGCTGGTCCCCCTGTCGACCAGCCGGCAAGAGCCATCGAAAGGTCGATTATAAATTTACCCAGCCCTGTCTTTTCAAGAACTGATCCAAAAAGGATAAACATGAAAACAAAGGTCGAAGATACCTCCAGCGGGGTGCCAAAGATGCCTTCTGTTCCCAGATACATGTGGTTCACGATACGTGGGACCGAGAACCCCCTGTGGGCTATCATTGCAGGAAGCGAACGCCCGAAGTAACAGTACAAGAGCGCTACTACAGCTATGCATGGCAGAACAGGATTTGAGATCCTTCTGGTAGCTTCCAGCAATGTGACTATTAGAAGAAAGCCCATAATAAGGTCCGTCTGTGTCGGAAGCCCCGCCCTTGTAGTCAGGTCATTGAAAAATACAACAAGATACATGGCTGACGCCACACCAACTGCGCCAAGTATAAAATCATAGAAGGGTATCCCGCTGGTTTTTGACTGCTTCGAACTTGCAGGGTAAAGAAGGAAGACAAGGCATAATGTAAAGGCAAGATGCACTGCTCCCTGTTTTTGAGCAAGAAGGAGACCAAAACCTGAAGTATAGAAATGAAAACATGACATAGCTATAGCTATTAAAGCTACAAGTTTGGCCTGCCATCCTTCCAGGGCCCTGAAGCGCGCTTCTGTATCATATTTGCGCATAAGATCGTCAAGGTCTATCTTCTGATCTCCTTTCTGCGGAACGTCTGCTGTTTTTATTTCTGTTACACTCACTATAAATTCCTCCCTTGTGGAGACTTTACATAAACAACCTCTTATGTGAAAACACTTTTAATATTCGTTGATTAAATATATTCTGTCAAGGTATTTCTAAGAATTTTGAATATTTAAAGATTTAAACTGATGCAGCTTTACATATGAAAACAGAGCGGGAGCTGCCAAGTCTGTTCGCCCCAGCTGCTATCATAGCCTCCGCCGTTTCTCTGTCTCTTATGCCGCCCGATGCTTTAACACCTATCTCTGGGGGCAGGCTTCGCCTGATAAGCTCGACATGCCTTACTGTTGCCCCACCGGAAGAAAAACCTGTCGAAGTTTTAAGAAAATGTGCCCCGGCTTTGGCAGCCTCACTGCATGCCCTGATTATTTCATCATCTGACAGAAGACAGGTTTCCAGTATGACTTTAACTATGCAATCAGGAACGACCCTTACAACCCCCGCGATATCTTCCCGCAGAAGATCGTAGTATCCATTCTTTGCGTATGAAATATTCATCACCATGTCAATCTCTGCAGCGCCGTTTTTAAAGGCTTCCTCAGCTTCGTATGCCTTTGATGACATCGTATTTGCGCCAAGAGGAAAACCAATGACAGAACAGACATTGACCCCCTTGTCCTTGAGCCTTCCCGAAGCAAGGGGGACATAGCAGGGATTTACGCATACAGATGCAAAATTCCACTCCAATGCCTCATCACAAAGGTTCAATATGTCTTCTTTTTTTGCTGCGGGGTTTAAATTCGTATGATCTATAAAAGACGCGAGATCCAATCGTATCACTCCATTTTATATGCTGAGCCAAACCCATGTTTTCCAACAATATCGTCAAAAATAGCGAGCCCTGGCAGGGCACTTGCTCTTGGATATCTGTGCGTTATTTTATAATAAACAAGATCGGGAGGATCTTCCGATATCCTTTGAAATACAATTTTGTCATTACCTGTCCTGAGCTCTTCCACCGCTGAACATGGAACCATACACCACTGCCCGGGTCTGTCCATAAATGCGCCAACAAGGTTTACTGAATCAAGCCTCATCTTTACAGTTCTTATAGGGTCCCATATGTGGTCATGCCAAAGCCGGTACCCGCTGCTCCATTCAATGTAGAACTCCAGTTCCGGCATAAGAAACTTGGGCCGTATGACATCTGAAATATTTTCATCTTCTATCGGGATCCTCGCTACTACAAGACTCTCCTTAAAAAATGGATCTATCTGAACATATCTTGTAGTCTCCTCATGGAGAACAATGGCAAGATCTATGGCGCGGCTTTCAACTGCATGGTACATCTGATCGGTTGGGTCTGTCAGCAGTCTAAGATACACTGGAGGTTCGTGTTCCAGCAAATCTTTGTATACTTTAGGCAAAAGCCTGTAATTTACGGTCTCAGATCCTCCTAGAGCAAGCGAAAAAGCAGAACCTGGGTTGCGGGCATTTCCGATCTCTCTGCTTACTTCCTGCCACTTAAGTGCAAGCGGCAAAAAGCTTTGTCCAGCAGGAGTGAGACTGACAGACTTCATTCCTTTCTGACGGTCAACAAGGATCATGCCCATTTCGCTTTCCAGCTCGTTGAGGTTATAGCTGACTGTAGATTGTGTTACGTTCAAGAGCTCCGCAGCCTTTCCAAGCGTCCTGGACATAGAAACAGCCAAAAAAGTTTCAATTCCTTTTTCGTGCATCGGCTCTCACCTCTACAGATTTATTTAAATCCATTTTGACTATAATTCCAATCACTGTATTATGCAAGCAATATTAAGATTATTGTATTATTTTTAAGTTACGCTTGTACATATTTGGGGATAAAAAATCCGGCAGGAAATTAATTTCACATAATTGAGTAAGTGCCTGCCGGAATTTATGTTTCAACATTATTATACTTTATCTTTACAATTTACATCAGTATGTAAATACACACAGACATTTATGGAATATAAATTGCACCTGAAATAACTGCATGACAATGTTTCTACATAAACAACAAAAAACTCTATCTTGTAAGCAGGGTAAGCATGGCACCAGCAGCAACCGCGGTTCCAATTACCCCTGCAACATTGGGGCCCATTGCATGCATCAGGATATAAGATCCGGGGAATTCTTTCTGAACTACTTTCTGGCAGACCCTGGCTGCCATAGGCACAGCAGAAACACCGGCGGCACCGATTATAGGATTGACTTTACCCTTAGTAAAGACCTTCATAGCCTGTCCAAAAACGACTCCGCCCGCAGTACTGAAAATAAAGGCTACCAGACCAAGCGATATTATCATCAGCGTCTCAACCCTCAGGAATGAACCCGCGTCCATGGTAGCTCCTAGTGATATGCCAAGAAAAATGGTAGTTGCGTTGAGGACCTCATTTTGTGCAGCCATA
>JAQVPO010000224.1 GCA_028702015.1 Synergistaceae bacterium
AGGGAGCCCGCCTTCTTTTATAAGGATCTGCTCTTTTATCTCCCTTGAGATGACCGACTGGAAATCCCTGACTATCGTCGGGAAAGGGTGCGGCCCCATAACGGAGCCCAGGCAGTAGTGCGTATCGCTGATGCGTTTTGTCCACTCGCGCATAGCTTCCGAAACTGCATCTTTCAGTGTGGCAGTACCTGAGCTGACAGGGATCACCTCTGCTCCGAGAAGGTGCATTTTATATACATTCAGCGCCTGCCTTCTTGTGTCCTCCTCACCCATAAATACTACGCATTCCATATCCATAAGCGCTGCGGCAGTTGCCGCTGCAACACCGTGCTGCCCTGCACCCGTTTCAGCGATAAGGCGTCTCTTGCCCATTTTTCGGGCAAGCAGTGCCTGACCTAAAACATTATTTATTTTATGGGCTCCGGTATGGTTCAGATCTTCGCGCTTCAGGTATATTTTTGCTCCGCCAAGATCTTTTGTCATTTTCTCGGCATAATAAAGACGGCTTGGCCTGCCGGCATATTCATTAAACAGAACATTAAGCTCTGAATTGAAATCATTTGAGCTGCTGTAGTAGTTATAAGCTTCTTCAAGCTCGATCAGGGCATTCATTAGGGTTTCGGGAATATACTGCCCCCCATGTATGCCGAAGCGTCCTCTTGTTCTTCGCATATCATCGCCTCCTAAATTGTTTTTGATTCAAGCACGGCACGGACTTGAAGTTGTCCATCAGTGCATCGAATTGATCTGAATCAAGTGACTGCACCACATCACATACGAGCAGGAAGCATAAATGACTGTAAAGCTTCCGCCGCCTGTCCTCACCCTTCCTGCCTCAATAACTCTATCGTCCGGGTTTGCTGTCCTGCCGGCCGCTTTGTACTGTTTCGTCGCGCGCCTTGCGTAATCAACGATCCCAGAGGTATGTGCCGCTGCATTCATGCCGATAGATAAAGTGCTGCCAACCAAACATGCTTCATTGCGGTCAGTTTCCGGAGCCCATATGCCCGAAAAATTTTTCCCTTCCCAGGATCTGATAAATTCTTCGATTATATTTTCCGGCACATTATTTTTAAGAACAGACATCATTTTCTCCCTCCTCTTACAGCCTGTATAAAATCCTTTATTTTATAAAAATCTTTTGCCCCGTTGCTTTCTACTCCCGAACTTACATCCACGGCATATGGGTCTGTCTGGGAAAGCGCATCTGCGATATTGCAGGGAGCAAGTCCGCCTGCAAGAAAAAAAGGTCTGCCGATCTTGCTGACAAGAGTCCAGTCAAAAGACTTTCCTGTACCCCCTGCACCGTTATCAAGAAGAATAAAATCAGCGGACGATACCTCAGCTTTCTTAACATCTTCAGGAGAAGCTATATTGAAGGCCTTTATTATCTGTTTTCCTGTAATTTTCCTGAGAGAAACGATATAATCATCTGTCTCCTGACCATGGAGCTGCACTATATCAATAATGCCGTTCTGTACCAGATTCTCTATATTTTCAGGCAGTTCATTTACAAAAACACCTACAGGCAGGACAGAGGGCGAGAGGCTGCGGCGAAGCTTTGCTGCCATATCAGGCGCAACAAATCTTCGGCTACTTCCTGCGAATATAAAACCTATAAAATCAGGCCTGAGCATATTGACCATATCTATATCACGCTCGCTTCTCAGACCGCATATTTTTATTCTTGCTCTCATCTTCCGCCCCTCAGATCCCTGAGCATGCTTTTTTTATCAGCCGCACGCATCATGGCCTCTCCGATCAGCACAGCATCCACCCTTGCTTCTCTGAGAATATTTATATCCTCCTGTTTTTCGATACCGCTTTCAGCTGCAAACAGTATTCCTTGTGGGACAAGAGCTCTCAGTCTCTGACTATTCCTGAAATCAACGGTAAAGTTCCTGAGATCGCGGTTATTCACCCCTATGAGCCTCGCGCCTGCTTTTAAAGCTTTAGATATCTCCTGTTCATTGTGTGTTTCCACAAGAGCAGAAAGCCCAAGGCTGTCGCAAACTTCAATAAAATATCTGACGGTAGTAGCGTCCAGCAGGGAACAAATCAGCAGTACCGCGGAAGCACCAAGTGTTTTAGCTTCATATATCATGTATTCGTCAACTATAAAATCTTTACGAAGACAGGGAACAGAGACCGATGCAGCAATTTCTCTGAGATGTTCATCGCTTCCAAGGAACCATTCAGGTTCAGTCAGAACAGAAATACAATCTGCCCCCGCCTTTTCATATTCCTGTGCGATTTGCAGGTATGGAAACTTATGAGATATCACACCTTTTGAAGGAGATGCTTTCTTGCATTCACAGATAAATCCTATATCATCGCCGGCAAGCGCCTCTTCAAATGGAAATCCGGTATTACAGCACATAGAAAAGGATATCTCCCTCATTTCAGGAAGGGAAAGGGTCTGTTTCTTTTCTGCGGTCCTGATCCTGGCGCTATCCGCAATAACGTTAAGGATATTTGTCATAACTTTTTAGAAGCCTCTCTGAACTCTTCCAGTTTAGCCATAGCTGTTCCGGAATCAATTAATTCACCGGCAATTTTTATACCATCGGAAATTGACCCGGCTTTGCCTGCGATATAAAACGCAGCTCCGGCATTCATCAATACTGTATCGCGCTTGGCCCCCTTCTCCCCGCGCAGTATACCAAGTGTGATTTCTGCATTCTCTTCCGGTGTGCCACCTCTCAGATCCGTCTTCGCCGAACGGGCAAAACCGAAATCTTCCGGTCTGACAATAAAAGTTTTAAAATACCCGTTCTTAATTTCACACACGCTTGTAGGCGCGCATGATGTGATCTCATCAAGTCCATCCTGACAGTAAACAACAAACCCGCGTGTCACTCCGAGGCTTGACATGACTTTGGCCAAGGGTTCTACAAGGCTTTCATCATACACACCCAGCAGCATTGCGGCAGGAGATGCCGGATTAGTCAATGGCCCCAGTATATTGAAGACAGTCCTGATTCCAAGTTCTTTTCTGATCAACCCGACATATTTCATTGATGTATGATAATTCGGAGCAAATATAAAACATATGCCTACAGTTCTTAAAAGCTCCTCACACATACCGGGATCCTGCTGTATTACTATGTCCAGTGCTTCGAGACAGTCGGCAGTGCCGCTCGCCGACGAGGCTGCGCGGGTTCCATG
>JAQVPO010000225.1 GCA_028702015.1 Synergistaceae bacterium
CTTATCAGGATATTTTTATCGGGCTGCAGGACGACCCTTGATGGGTGGAAGCATGCTTTTATAGCCTCTCTGCTGCCCTTTGTTGTGACTTACGGACTTATAACAACGGCTGAAATCATAGTTCCTTCTTCTATAGCGGCCCTTCTTGTAGCGCTTGAACCGCTATGGTTCTGCATTATAGGATGGCTCTTCTTTAATGGTGCGAAGCCGGCCCGGCAGCACTATATAGGAATATTTTTAGGCTTTTGCGGGATTTTCTTCCTAGTTGCAGGCGATCCTAACGCGGACCTGTCTTTCAAGTCAAGCTATCTTATATGGGTAATTCTGATAATTTTCAGCGGTTTTACCTGGGTCATCGGTGCATTTGTTTCAAGAAACCCTAAAATACATAAAGATGCTCTTATGTCATCAGGTATGCAGATGCTGTGCGGAGGCGCTGTGATGATGTCTTTGCAGTTTATTGTTTCGGCATTCACCGGAGAATATTTCAGTATAAGCTCTTTCTCTTCCAAATCTGTTCTGGCCCTTGCCTACCTTGTCGTTTTCGGTTCGCTTGTCGCGTATTCTTCATTCCTCTGGCTCATGAGAGTTGAACCTGCGAACAGAGTCGCCACGCACGCATTCGTAAATCCTGTTGTAGCGGTTTTTCTTGGCTGGTACCTCGGGGGTGAACCTTTGCGGCTTAACATGCTCATAGCTACACCGTTGATAGTGGCTTCTGTAATAATGATGATATGGTCTCCAGGCAAAGAATCCTGATACATTGAGCTGCTGCATAACTCACAGCAATCGGGGCTTTGAGCAGTTCTTCTTTATCAAAAATCTTCTTTATGTGTTTTGAAACGGTTGACTTGTTCTTATGAAAAAAGTCCAGCCATCTGCACGAAAGACAGCATGCTTAGGTTTGTCGCCCTCCCTCTGTATACGAAGAGCCAGACAAACATTGAGCCGGATGGAAGTAAGCTCCTCCCGGGGATGCTGGAAATACTGACAGAAAAATGTTAATCCAGATCCTGAATAGGGGTGCAGTCACAGGTCACAATTTCTTTGTAAATAGCCCTGTAAAACTTAGCAACGATCTCAGGACGATTGATCAAGGAACTGTTTACCCCCATTGCGGCAATAGTTATATCAGCTGCCAGCTCGCAGCTGTTTTTATGTTCGCTCATAGGTTGCACCTCCTTTTTTAAAGAAAGGGGCAAAGGTACAAGAGAAACCCTGTCAATCATAGCACTAATTTTTTTATTGCACCATGGTAATCCAATGCATCCCTAAGAGAAAAACAGCCGAAGACGGTCATCTGCAATATTATCCTGCCATAAGTGTATTGAGATATATAAAGGCAAATAAAGACGACAGACCACTATTGTGGTCTGTCGTATATTTTTGATGTGGGTAAGGAAAAATGACCAGCCTATATTTAATTTAAGTTTTGGAGGCGGCACCCAGATTCGAACTGGGGATAAAGGATTTGCAGTCCTCTGCCTTACCACTTGGCTATGCCGCCACGAGGGAGAGTATAACAACCAGAATATTGGGTGTCAAGGCACAGAAAAGACAGAAAATTAAACAGAATATTGCAACCTTTTCATAGAATTTAAAATGTATTATAATAAAGTATAGGGAAGTGTTTCTTTTCGAAAACAAACTTAAATTAAATACAAGACTCTATTAGAAAGGGTTGCGGATAAAAAATGAAGATATTTGCAATCAACCCAGGAAGCACAGGAACAAAGGTAGCCTTGTATGATGGACTTGATTTAGTATGGTCTGAGTCTTCGGAGTACAGCCATGAGGATATTGAGCACTGCAAAGAATCAGAGATAATAGAAGAAAACTTTCGTTTCTTAAATTCCATTGAAATGCTTGAAAAGCATGGGAACAAGATCTCTGAACTATCTGCTGTAGCAGGCAGAGGCGGTTTGCTGCGTCCTATGACCGGAGGTGCCTGGTTTATTAACGAAGCGATGCTCAGTGACCTGAGGACATGCCGCTACGGCAGGCACGCATCTAATTTCGGGGGAATTATAGCGAAGAGGATATCAGACGAGGCAGGATATATTCCTGCCTTTATTGTTGACCCTGTATGTGTAGATGAAATGTCTGCAATAGCACATGTCAGCGGTATTCCTGATCTGCCGAGAAGGTCTATCTTCCATGCCCTCAATCAAAAAGCCGTTGCATACAGGGTAGCAAAACAAATGGGAAAGCATTCTGACGAGTGTCGGTTCATAGTCGTGCATATGGGCGGCGGAGTGACTGTTGGTGCACACTGCGAAGGCAGAGTCATCGATGTTAACAACGGGCTGGGCGGCTATGGTCCGATGTCACTTGAACGTGCGGGTACTGTGCATGCAGGAGATCTGATCAAAAGATGTTTTTCAGGCGAATATTCTGAAAAAGAAATTATGAGAACGATCATAGGAAATGCCGGTGTCGCTGCGCATCTTGGCGCACGTGATTTCAGAAAGATCGCCCAGATGGTGCATGCGGGGGACGAGAAGGCAAAACTTGTTGTTGAAGCGATGGCATACCAGATAGCTGCTGAAATAGGCGCAAGAGCTGTCAATCTTTATGGCTGCGTGGATGCTGTGATATTGACAGGGGGTCTTGCAAACAGCGTCTATTTGTGTGATCTGATCAAAGAGAGGGTTTCATGGATCTCAGAGGTGGTCTGTGTGCCCGGTGAAGATGAACTTAAAGCACTTGCTGAAGGAACTTACAAAGTTCTTACAGGGGAAGAGGAAGCTCACGTTTATGAAAGAGAAAACTGATGTGATGGAAAACAACCTGTCGCTGGTAAAAGCGAAAAAATGGAATCATATTATTGCAGTCACGGGGGCGCTCGGGTCCGGCAAGACGGAACTGGCTATCAGCCTTGCTTCTGCTATAGCAGAGAGCGGAACCAGTGTTGTCCTTGCAGATATGGACATAATAAACCCATATTTCTGTCTGAGGGCACAGAGTGCCGATATTATAAGAGAGAATCTTTCCGTACTTTCTCCGCCAGGGGAGATGAAATGGGGCGATATGAGCTATATCAACCCTATGATCAGGACAAAGATACATGATCCGTCAAGCGTTCTTATCCTGGATGTAGGAGGAGATTCACAGGGAGCTCTTGCATTAAAGCAGTTTGAACCCGAAATAATAGAGGC
>JAQVPO010000011.1 GCA_028702015.1 Synergistaceae bacterium
AAGGAACGACTTTACGCTCTCAAAATTCATAAAGTCCGCCTTGTTTACCATTACGCCTTCGGGGCTGCGGAGCGTTCCGTCTCCCTCGTGTGCGTGGTTTGCGATGATGTGCCCGATCTCATCCGGGCATCCGTTGCGAAGGGCTATAACGGTCCCTGAGAAGGGATGGCGAAGGTTCTTGCCCATTGTTGATTTCACTGTTTCGCCTGCAGGATTCTTTTCGTACTCGACAAGCTTTCCTACATCATGAAGAAGAGCCCCTGCCACAAGGAGGTCGTTGTCCAGCTTGAATTTAGGGTCTTTGGCAGGATAAATGGCATTGAATTCATCCATTGCTGTTTTTGCGATACGGGTCACGCCCTTGACGTGATCAAGATATGTAAAGGGGCAATTGGGGATAAGAAGGGTGAACGGGATCTTATCCATGTCATCGGGCTCCCATCCGCCGGTTTTAAGTGCATCGACATAAGAAGCGACAACTTTATCCTGCATACCCTTATCCTTGATCCATTCGATTTCGGGGAACAGCTCTCTGATCCTTTTCTCCATGTTGATTCCTCCTGTTTCTGTTTTTTTAATATCTTTTACTTGCTGGTATTTCTTTTTATATGGCAGGGCCGTATGATTATCTGGCCGCGATACCTCTGTGGAGAGTTTTATATATCCTGTCTATATGGTTTGCAGCCATTTCACGTGCCAGCTCAACGTTGTGATAGAGAATAGCTTCGTACATTGATCTGTGTTCGAGAAGAAAAGCATCCTTGTCTTCCAGAAGGTTATAGATCTTGTCGTGTGTAGCCATTATCAAATCAAAATTCATCCTTGTGATATTTACAAAGACGAAATTGTGCGTTGCTTCGGCAAGCGCAAGGTGAAAATCAAAATCGGCCTGTGCACGGAGGTTGGGATCCCCGAGGCCCTTTTCTGTTACGGTAAGAACTCTCAGCATCCTCGTCATATCTGACGGAGTTGCTTTCATTGCACTCTCTGCTGCAATTGCAGGGTCAAGTATACGTCGTGCTTCCATAAGTTCCAGAACAGCAGAATCTTCCAGGCGCATAATCTTTTCGTCTTCAGATGCCGGTTTGGGGTGACGCACAAAGCGGCCCTTTCCCGGAACAGATTCAATGAGCCCCAAAAGCTCCATTACCCTGAAAGCTTCCCTCAGTGAGCTCCGGCTCACTCCAAAATCGTCCATAAGCTGGCGCTCGGAAGGAAGCGGGTCTCCCGGAAGAATATCTCCTCTTGCAATGGATTCTTTTAATTTTTCTACTACTTTCTCATATATGCGGGTTCCCCGCGAGACTTGAGTTTCAATCATGTGAAAAAACTCCTTTCCTGGACCACCCAGTATACCTTATATCATGTCTTTTATAAAAAAACAAGAGGAAAAACATATTCTAAATAGTCAGATTATTTAGTTACGGACCGGGTTTTTATGGTCTATTGCCAGTTTAGCATGACCTCTACTGGTTTAGCATTGGTACAGACCATACGAGAAACAGCCTTATGAGCATAGAAGCCTATTAGAGACAATAATTCCTCCTAATTAATGCCGGAGCTGTATATCATGATTCGCTGCCCAGGTGGTCCGACCGCATGTGAATATTACATTTAACTTTGCGCTGCAAAAGCATATGTTGACTTGATAACATACGGCATATAGTATTTGGGAGATAAAAAATGAAAGGATGGAGGACTATCGGGATGAAAGAGAAAGGAACCGTACGACTAGCAATCCGCATTGCCTTCTCTCTTGTTGAGCTTATCGTGACAGTCATAATAATAGGGACGCTTGCAGGAATGATGCTCCTTTCTTTCGCTCCGGCCTCCGACTCAGCAAAAGCTGCAAAAATAATATCAGACATAAAAAGCATGAGATCGGCAGCCATTCTTTACAGGGCTGACAGGGGTGATTGGCCGATATGGATATATGTAAAGGCTACTGGCGAGTACTCAGCCATTTCTGGCACCTCTCATCTGCCGAGCAAATACAGCAGTCTGACAACAGAGGGTGACGGTTATTGGGTGGGAGCAATGAAAGGGAGCGACGGAGCAGCTTATGCTGTTGTATATGTAGCTGACCTTGATGACAGTGTACGAAATGCCCTTGAGAAAAAATCCGGCGAATCAGTTCTTTATGGTGAAGAGTACTCAAAGATGAAGATGCTGAGAGTGGAAGATGTCCTCTCTTCCCCGTACAAAGCGGAACACGACATGCTCATCGCAATCACAAGCAGATAGCAGCCAGGACATAGATCAAAAAATAGCCATCGTAATTTTAATGCCTGAGATATAATGCTGCTGATACGAGGTGCAGGTTTATGTTCAAAAAAACAGAAACGATTAAATTCAGCGAAATACTCTCAATAAGAGAAAAAACTATCCTCGGCATCAATCCTCCGGTCGAGGATTTTGCCTTTTTTGACCTGTGGTCAAAGCCTGCCGGCCTTCTCTACCTGCTGAACCGAATGAGGATAAACGGCAACAATGTCCATCTGCTGGATTGCATCCATGAAGCATCTGGCGGCGGAAAATCGTTCGGGCGAGAAAAGATACGCGGCATAGAAATTGAGAAGCCTTCTGCATACAGAAAGATAAAGAGAAGATATCACTGGTTCGGTCTGTCAGAGGAGAGGATAACTGAAAGGCTGCGGGAGATGCCGAAGCCTGATGCAGTATTCCTCACTTCAGCGATGACATACTGGTACGGAGGCGTAAAGAAAGTTATCTCCATCCTGAAACAAGAACTCCCCGATGTGCCGGTGATACTGGGAGGCACATACGCAAGGCTCTGTCCTGAACATGCTGAAGGGATGGGGGCGGACAGCATAGTTACTGACCACTGGATCCCGGACAGTCCATTTCCTGCAATGGATCTCTATGAAAAACCACCCTACGGTGTAACGATGACATCCTTTGGATGCCCGCTCTCCTGCACCTACTGCGCCTCACGGATCCTATGGCCCGAATACACGAGAAGGAGCGTCCCCGAGGTCCTCAGGGAGATCGCTTATCAGGCAGATCTGGGTGCTGAGGACATAGCCTTCTATGATGACGCTCTTCTCTTAAACAAAAGAAATTATTTTTATCAGCTATGCGCAGGGCTGATAAAATCATACGGAGATAAAATACGATTCCACACCCCCAACGGACTGCATGTCCGCGAGATAGATGATGAATGTGCAGAAATACTCAGAAAGAGCGGATTTAAAACGATAAGGCTTTCTCTCGAAAGCATCGATCCCAAGATGTCGGGCGCGAGCTCCGGCAAAGTTGCCAGAGAAGAGTACGCCGGAGCAGTAAGATCTCTTTTAAAAGCCGGCTATTCAGAAGCTGACTGCGAGACATACATTCTGCTGGGCCTGCCCGGCCAAAGCACAGATTCAGTCAAAGAAACCATACAGTTTGTCCATTCTTCCGGAGGTAGGCCCAAGCTGGCCGAATTCTCGCCGATACCGGGAACGCCTTCATTTGAGACAGCGGCCAGAGAAATGCCTGAGCTTAGAAAGGAGCCTCTGCTTCACAATAACTCAGTATACTCTTCCTGGATATCGGGAAACATCTCCCCGGAAGAGCTTCAGGAGCTTAAAGATCTCGCACGAAAAAAGAGTTGATGTCTGGATAGAAAATGCGGCATTATCTTGGATATTTCTTTCTGTCTTCAGCATCCATTTTCCTGTAAAACATCTCGATTTTATCAAGAATATATTTGCGCTTTTCCTTTTCTGTCAGCTCCGCAGGGATATCCGAAGGAAATATAGGATCGCCGTAAACAACGTAAAGTTTTCTTGGACGAGGAAACTTCATGTGCGGAGACATTGCCCGGTATGTGCCTCCAGCCCAGGCCGGGACAACCGGAGCACCTGTCTTGAGCGACAGGATAGAGACCCCTCCCTCAAGAGGCTGCAGTTCCCCGTTCTCAGTACGGTGTCCCTCAGGACATATGTAGACGCTGTAATTTTCATGAATAAAACCCATCACCATTCTCAGGAGCGCTGCAGAGCTGTTTTTATCTTCGGGCGACACAGGTACTGCGCCCATCTTTCTAAGATAGGTTCCCAAGACCGGAACTTTGAAAAGCTTCTCCCACGCGACAAACTTGAGGACTCTGGGGCAGAAGGTATATCCCACCAAGGGCGGGTCCAGGTAACTTGCATGGTTTGAGGCAACTATCACTGGTATATTCTGCGGTATTTTCTCTTTTCCGCTCACCGAAAGACGGTGATAGAGAGTAAAATATATTGAGACTATGAACCTGGTAATCTGGTATAGCATTAAGGATTCCTCCCGCTGGCTGCGTTTGCAGTAAGGATATCCCAGAAATGAGTGAATTGACAAGTCTTGGAGTGAGCTGAATGGGTAACAAAAAGCAGGAAAATGAAAAAGAGGTATCTGTCATCGGTTCAAGGATAGCAAGGATGGCCAAGGACTTTTTCCTCGGATGCATAGCGCTTATACCGCTTGCGGTATTTGTCTTCATATTTTATTACCTGATTATGCTTTTTGAGGCACTGGGCGCAGTGATCTTCGGGCTTACAAAATCCATGAAGACAACTGTGGCAGTAACTCTCATCATTGTCCTTCTGCTGATGTATACAGGCCGAAAGCTCAGGAGAAAAGAAAAGTGGTTCCTGAATATAGTTGACCAGCTGATCTCAAAGATACCTGTGATCGGAGGATGGTACGCGACCTTTCAGGATATGGTGCAGACGTTTACAGCCGGCGGGGGCGAAAGGGGATATCTCGGAACAGCCAAAGTACCCTGCGGAGACGGATATATAATTGGATTTGTAACAAAGCGTGAGAAAGCAGAAGATGGAAGCAGCAGAGTCACTATCTTCGTGCCTACTTCTCCCAACCCTACTACGGGCCTTGTCTTCTTTTTCCCTGAAGATAAAATTGAATACCTGGACCTGACCCCTGAGAAGGCTTTTGCAAAGATCATTTCCCTGGGAATGAAATCCTGAAAATAAATAAAAATTAAGAGGCGGCTTATTATGAGCCGCCTCCTGTTTTCTCTGTAAGCAATAAAAGCCTATCAGTCAGCGCATATATTCCTCAGGCTTCCTATACCCTCGATATTTACCTCTACCAGGTCTCCTGCTTTCATCGGCCCCACGCCCTGCGGCGTTCCGCTTGCGATGACATCTCCGGGTTCAAGTGTTGCAAATCTGCTGATATGGGCAATAAGCCTTGTTATGGGGAAGATCATCTGCGAAAATGAGGCTTCCTGTACTGTTTTGCCGTTCAGGGACGTCGTGATCACAGCATCCTGGGGCATCTCACTGGCAAGGAGCACCGCCGGACCGAACGGAGCAAAGGTATCAAAGCTTTTAGCCCTCGTCCACTGTCCATCGGAGTTCTGCAGATCCCTGGCTGTTACATCGTTCATTATGGAATAGCCCAGCACATGGCTGAATGCATCTTCTTCCTTTATGTTATGCCCCGCTTTTCCAATTACAACAGCAAGCTCGCCCTCGTAATCTATACGGCCTGCCCATCCCGGTATCCTTATAAAATCGTTGGACCCTATTATCGCTGAGGTTGATTTCATGAAGATCAGAGGTTCCTTCGGCACCTCGTTGTTCAGTTCCTTCACATGCCCTAAATAATTTCGTCCTACACACCAGATCTTTTTGGGCATGAAAGGAGGCAGGAACTTAACCCTGTCTATGGGGTAGCTCAGTCTTATCGGAGAAAACCCTGTAAAGGGATCTCCTTCAACTATGTCGACAGAATTGTCACGGATCTTGCCTGAGTAAGTCCTGCCGTCTACCCAAAAGCGACAGTAACGGACGGGCGCCTCTTGTTTTGCCATAAAAATATTCCTCCCTGCAGATTTTTATCAAATCAAATAATCAAGATCAATACTTCGCCTTAAGTGCCCTGGCTATCCTTTCAAGTGCTTCTTTCAGCATTTCGCGGCTGGTCCCGATGTTTATCCTTGCAAATCCGTCTCCCTCAGTCCCGAAGTTCCGTCCGTTGTTGAGCGCAACGCCCGCATCATTTACAAGAAAATCCATCAGTCCCGCTGAATCAAATCCATATCCCCTGAAATCGATCCAGAATATATATGTCCCTTCCGGGTGATCCAATTTTGCTTTCGGCATATGCTCTCTTATAAATTTTTCTGTAAAATCCCTGTTTCCTTCAAGGTAGGCCATTAACTCGTCAAGCCATCCGGCACATTCGGCGTAGGCTGTCTCCATGGCCGTAAGGCCGAGAATGCTCAGAGAGGTGAGATGGAGCCTGTTCAGAACGGATAAATAACGGTATCTGAGGCTTTCATCCGGGATAAGGGCAACGGAGGAATTCATTCCGGCTATATTGAAGGTCTTGCTTGGCGCGACAAAGGTAACTGTGCGCGCACTCATTTCCTTTGAAAGTGAAGCTATGCTGATATGCTTCGCATCGCTGTATATGAGGTCCTGGTGGATCTCGTCAGAAATGATAAGCATGTCTTTCCTCTCTGCAAGATCTGCAAGGGCTTCAAGCTCCTCTCTCGTCCACACGCGTGCGACCGGGTTGTGCGGACTGCAGAGTATAAGTGTCCTGCATGTCGGCGTAACGAGTTTTTCAAGTCCGCCCAGATCCATGACGTAGCGTCCGTTTTCTCTCTTCAGCGGATTTTTTACTATCCTCCTGCCTGCTTCACTGATGGTGGAGTAGAAGGGAGGATATACAGGAGTCTGTATGATGACTCCGTCACCAGGCTTCGTGTAGGCCATTATCGAAAAAGCCAGCCCTGCCACGACACCTGGTGCCCAGGCTACAGATTCCCTGGCAATGTCCCAGCCATGACGGCGCTTCTGCCAGTCCGTTACAGCTTTTAAAAGAGAGTCCGGCGCTATAGGGTATCCCAGCGCCCCTTCGTCTATTTTTTTATGGAGCACATCCAAAACTTCCGGGGGAGCAGGAAAATCCATGTCAGCTACCCAAAGCGCAAGAAGATCTTTCCTGCCGAATTCCTCTTCAAGAAGATCCCACTTTTCACAGTTTGTACCGCGTCTGTCCATCTTGATGTCAAAATTATATTTCAAGTCAGAAGCCCTCCCCTTATATAACAAGCGATAAATCCGCCTAAGGCCTGCCCGGTGTGTTCATACTCTGCCTTAAGAGCACCATCTCATAAATAAAAATAACTGCTATTTCGACAAGAGTACCATAATTCTTTAGCTTTTAATACTCTCGTACGGCAGAAAAAGCTTGCATATTATCCTTTTAAACAAGACAATAGTTTAACAGGAAATAAAGGAGCGGATATTTATGAGGAACATTAACGATAAAGATATTGAAATAGATCTCGGCAGCGGAGCACTGCTCCCTAAAAGAAGTGACATCCCTGCCCGTTTCAAATGGAAGCTTGAAGACATATACCCTGATGATTCGACATGGGAAACGGATTTTAGATCAGTAAAGAAACGCCTTCCTGAGATTGCGTCCTACAGCGGCAGGCTCGGGGAGTCTGAAAAGACAATGCTTCAATGCTTCATGCTAAGGGACGAAATATCGGTAATGCTTGGCAAGCTTATCGTTTACGCCAACATGAAGAGCCATGAAGATACAGCTGATTCAAAATACCAGGGGCCTGTAAACAGGGTATCGTCGCTGGCAGTGGAAATGTCAGCTGCATCAAGCTTTATTACTCCCGAGATACTCTCGATCCCCGAAGAGAAGTTAAGAAAATTTATCGAATCTCCCTCTCTCAGAGACTATTCCTTCAACCTGAAAGAACTTCTTCGTCAGAAAGAACATGTCCTTTCAAACCCTGAGGAGACCCTCCTTGCCAAGGCAGGAGATATGGCCGGAACTTCGGACAACGTATTCTCCATGCTTACCAATGCGGACATGAAGTTTGACTCCATAAAAAACGAAAAGGGAGAAAAAGTCGAGATGTCTGAGGAGAGGGCCGTATCATACCTCCGATCACGGAAACGCAGCGTAAGGAAGGCGGCGTTCGAATCGCTCTACAAGCCGTACTGCGATATGAAGAACACCCTTGGCGCGACCTTTGACGGCATGCTTAAAACATCAAAATTCTACGCCGGAGCACGTAAATACTCTTCTCCGCTTGAAGCAGCGCTAGACAGCGACAACATCCCTGTCTCCGTATACAAAAAGCTTGTAGATACACTTGAGTCCAGCCTGACTCCTCTGCACCGATATCTTGAAGTCAGAAAGAGGGTCCTGAAGCTTAAGGACCTGCATATGTACGACCTCTATACTCCTCTTGTGAAGGATCCTTTCAAAGAGATCCCGTGGAGCGAGGCAAAAGAAATGATGTTCAGGGCACTCCAGCCTCTGGGCAGCGAGTATCTTTCCATTGTCAGAGAAGGGCTTGAAAGCGGCTGGGCCGATGTCTTCCCCAACAAAGGCAAGCGGAGCGGCGCATACTCATGGGGAAGCTACGCTACGCATCCCTATATAATGATGAACTATACAAACAATCTCAACGATGTTTCCACCCTTGTCCACGAAATGGGACACTCCATGCACAGCTATTACTCAAGGAGAAAACAGCCCTATCCGACAGCAGATTACTGTATCTTCACAGCTGAGGTCGCCTCAACGACCAACGAAGTCCTATTCCTCAACGACCTTATTGCTGAGACGAAAAACAAGAAGAAGCAGCTTTATCTGCTCAACCGCCGTCTCGAAAACATCAGGACCACGGTCTACAGACAGACCATGTTCGCCTCCTTCGAAAGCGAGGTCCACAGCCGCGCGGCAGCAGGTGAAGATACAACACCTGACGCGCTTCAGGCACTCTGGTATGAACTCAACAGGAAATATTACGGACCTGATATCATCATAGATGAACCCCTGAAAATGGAGTGGGCAAGGATCCCCCATTTCTACAACCCTTTCTATGTTTATCAGTACGCAACCGGATTTTCAGCAGCGACAGCCCTGGCTCACCGTATACTCAACAACGGCGCGGCCGCGAGGGACCAGTATCTTGAATTCCTCTCAATGGGCGGCTCGGATTATCCGATCAAACTGCTGAAAAATGCGGGGGTGGATATGAGCTCACCCAAACCGGTAAAAGAGGTCGTCAGGATATTTACAGAAACACTGGACGAAATGGAAAAGCTGCTTTAGCAGCCCTCACGGTACGGGAATATGCAGTGGCTACCTTTCCTATCTTTTGTTCTGGCAGCCTGCTACACGCCGGGACCGAATATTATTTTCGCGATGAACACCGCCCGCCTCTTTGGTTTCCGGAGGACTCTGCCGCTCATGGCTGGAATGACCATGGGTCTTTTTGTTGTGATGCTTCTCAACGCAATGGGCAATATATTCATCGCTGCCATCATTCCGCAGATACTGCCTTTCTTCCGTGCTGCAGGTGCCGTTTACCTCTTCTGGCTTGCATGGAAAATTGCTTTTCCGAAAATATATTCGGCATCAAAAGGAAACGCTGATCAGGAAAAAGTTCCGGGAATAAAGGATGGATTTACACTGCAGTTTGTAAACCCAAAGGTCATACTGTTCGGCTTCACTGCAATGTCCTCTTTTATTGCTCCGTGGACCGACTCTAAGCTGATCTTTCTTCTCTGCGGGCTCTTCCTGACATTGAACTGCGCAGTAGCCTTTGCTCTCTGGTCTCTGTTCGGCGATATCCAGGGTCGTTTATTCTCAAAACAGGGACGTGTTATATCACTTGTCATGGGTGCGCTCTTAGCCTGGTGTGCTTTTTCAGTGTCAGGAATTGCCAGTTTATTATAAATATTAAGGAATGTCATAGAAAATTATTGAACTCCAGAGGGTTGTTAGTTTATAATATTATAAACAAATCTGAAATCCAAGGGGTGTGTTCGGCATATGTCCTCACAATTTACAAAAGTAGTTGTCGCTTTAGGAGGAAACGCTTTACAGGAAGCAGGAAGCCCTCCGACAGCAGAGGCCCAGCTGGCTGTCGTCAGCAAGACATGCGAGTACCTGGCCGATATAAGCTGCAAGGGATATGAAATGGCAGTAGTTCATGGAAACGGACCGCAGGTAGGCAACATCACACTTTCACAGGAAACAGCTGAAAAAATCAACCCCAAGCTCCCGGCGATGCCCTTTGATGTATGCGGTGCCATGAGCCAGGGCTACATAGGATACCAGATCCAGCAATGCCTGAGAGATGCACTCAGAAACAGGAACCGCAACGTTCCGGTAGTCACTCTTGTCACACAGGTAGTAGTGGACGAACACGACAAGGCCTTCCAGAACCCTACAAAGCCAATAGGCCCATTCTATACGGAAGAGGAAGCTAAAAAAATAGCTGAAGAAAAAGGCTACACGGTGAAAGAAGATGCCGGCAGAGGCTGGCGCAGAGTAGTTGCATCCCCGAACCCGAAGAGAATAGCCGAGATAGATTCTGTCAAGCGCCTCTGGGATTCTACTATCGTCATAACAGCCGGCGGCGGCGGGATACCCGTTATTGAAAACATGGACGGTTCCTTGACAGGAGTTCCTGCTGTCATAGACAAAGACCTCGCCGCGGAGAGACTCGCCGAGGATATGGAGACCGATATCCTTCTGATCCTCACAGAAGTAGACAAGATAAGCCTCAACTTCAAAAAACCGAACCAGCAGGACTTGTCTCACGTAACTGTTGCAGAGGCGATCAAATATATCGAAGAAGGACATTTCGCACCGGGAAGCATGCTCCCGAAAGTAATGGCTGCAATCAAATTTGCAAGAAGGTTCCCCGGCAAGAAAGCCATTATCACGTCCCTCTACAAGGCCGTTGAAGCACTGGACGGCAACGAGGGAACAGTCATAACAATGGCATAAGCTAAGCACCTCTGATTATCCCTGCGAGATTAAAATAACGGCAGATCCCACTCAGCCTGGCTCCGGATCTGCCGTTATTCTTTTTACAAAGAGGCGCATACAAGATCATTCCTGCTTATGAAACCGATAAAAATTCACCTAAATTTCAGACTTTTCTCTTGATATGATTTCTTACATCACGTTTGCTGTATTTTTGCTGAAGTAAAAATACAGCAAAGCTATCAGGGCCAGGGCTCCTTTAAACTAAAGAAGAGCCCAGCTCTGCGGTCCTTTTCTTATATTATCCTGAGAAAACCGGCCCAGGCGGGTATAAATATTATTCCAAGGACAGTAGTTGATGCAACAAGGTCTGCCGCATAATCCGAATCCATATTCATTTCCTTAGCCATTATGAAGCAGTTGACAGCAGAAGGCATTGAGGAAAGCATTACTGTTGTCTTCAGCAGATGCTCAGGTATGGCAAGAAGCAAAAGCAGACCCCATAAAATCAGGGGATGTATGACAAGCTTGATAAGGCAGTCCTGCCACGTCTCTTTTATCATCTTATATATCCTGCTAATCCTCGAAAGATCAAGAGTTCCCCCAAGCGCTAAAAGCGCTATCGCCGTGGCTGCACCGCCCATAAGCTTCATTGCTTCGTCAATTGGCATCGGGAGAGCATTAAGTCCCAGGAGGGCAAGCCCGACCCCCAGTGCGCAGGATATTATCAGCGGATTGACGGTCAGCCTTTTAAGTATTCCGCCAAGACCGGAAAGACTGAATGTGCCGGAGAGAGCAATTTCACCCGACATTATTGATAATATCTGAAAGGATATAGTGCTTACAGCGATATATACAGACGCGTCCTTGAGGCCGGCTTCCCCCATGGCAAGCATTATTACAGGAAAGCCCAGGTAGATGTTGTTTGCTCTTATTGACGAAAAAACAGAGACGGCTATACGGCCTCGGTTGCCCCTATGATATAAAAATACTGCACCTGCAGCTGATATGCCGATAGTCAGCATATATGCAATGCTGAGGCCGATAAGAAGATTGATCTGCACTAAGACCTCACGGCCCGAAATAAACGTAGTTCGGACAAGCAAAGGCGGAAGTATAACCCAGTAAAGGGTCTTTGTGAGCGTCCTGATATCGCTTTCACTGTAAAACCCGCGGGATCTCAGAAGATTTCCGGCTATAATAATCATCATAAGAGGCAAAACCAAGACAAAGCCAAACATAACATGCATCCTTTCGTACAAAAGGCGTTCTGTCGATTATATCCTTATCGCCGTCTTTGGTAAAATAGTAAGGTTAAATGGACAAGCAGGGGGGGATATTTTGAATTCAGGTTTTTTGACGAAGAAAAATAAGAAATTTTTTATCCTTCTTTTTGCCCTGATCATTGGCTTTTTTGCAGCGGCAGGATGGGTAAGCAGTCCGGAGCTTCCAGACACTAAAGACGGGCTTCAGTTTTACGCTTTCAATGTCGGACAGGGAGATTCTTCCCTTTTTATACTTCCGGACAGAAAGACGATACTGATAGACGCAGGTCCTGAAGACAGCGGCAAAAAGCTGGTCAGAGAACTGAAAAAACTCGGTGTAAAAAAAATAGACCTTCTTGTCGCGACCCATCCTCATTCTGACCATATCGGCGGAATGGAAAAAGTAATGTCTAATTTCCAAATCGGCAAAATATGGGATTCAGGCTTCATACACGGCTCACCGCTCCAGAAAAATTTTTATATAGCGATCAGGGAAAAGAAAGTACCCTTCGGCAGGCCCAAGAAGGGATAATCAGAGAAGATAGGGGATGTAACAGTTGAGGTGCTTGCTCCCGCACAGCTTATCCGCGGAACAAAAAGGGACGCAAATAACAATTGTCTCGTCCTGATCATAAAATACGGCATTACTAACTTTC
>JAQVPO010000226.1 GCA_028702015.1 Synergistaceae bacterium
TCCGTTTGCTCCGGGAGCTTCCGGGAACGCCGCGACAGAAGATGTTATCCATATGCTTCATGAGATGGGCATATCGACAGGAATTGACCTTGATAAGATAATATCCGCTGCTGATGAACTCCAAAAATGGATCGGACACGATACAGACAGCTCAATACTGCGAGCCTGCAGATGCGCCGAACGAACGGATCAGACTGATCCAAAAAAAATAAATGTGATCCAAAGGCACTCCTGAAAGTTTTTTGTTCTCCATGATAATGTTCTAAGGTTTTAAAACTGCAGTATCATGGACAATGGCAAATCTGCATCCAATGGATGATAAGTACAGGGCCAGTTCTGATACCACAAAATAGCAGCTGTTAGGCCAGAGATATCATGCTCAGTTTCACAGCATATCAATTTTCCTCCCGCGGCATGGAGCTTCGTACCGAACCCGCTCAGTTCTTCATCTGAACATCGCCCGAACCGCTCCATGCCGCTTTCTATTAACTGTAGTTACTTATTAAGTTAAAGCACCATTTCCGGCCTTTATTTACAATAAACCCGGGTTATTTATTTGAAACCTTCCGGTCAGGAGCTATTGAAATATCGCCTTCAGCCGCTTCTCTGGTCTTCGGTGCAAATTTCACGCTATACCACCTCAAGGTAGCTTCCGAGATACTTGAACATCTTGCTGCTTTCCTCAAGCTTAACAAGCATATGTTTGAAAGACTCAGAATATACTGATGCCGATAGGTCAAAGTAGAACATGAATTCAAAGTCGCTCTCGGGCAGCGGTCTGCTTTCAAGTTTGTTTATATTGACCCCTAGCGCAAACAGCCCGGAAAGAGCGTGGTACAAGGAACCCGGCTTATGAGGCAGCACAAGCATAACGCTCGTTTTATCAGCTCCTGGATATATTTCCAGCTTTTTTGAAATACATATGAACCTCGTGTAATTCCCGCCGTGATCCTGCACAGAGTTTTGAAGACATTCCAGACCATACAGCTCGGAACACGAGGACGAAGAAAGTGCAGCAGCATCCTTCCTTCCTGATTCGAAGAGCATCTTCGCAGCCACAGCGGTATTTGCACACGGTGTGATCTTAACCTCACCAAGTGACTTAATGAAGCCTGCGCACTGCGCTATAGCCTGTTCGTGGGAGAATATCTCTTTTATATCGCTGCGCTGGGCGCCCCTGTTAACAAGAAGAGAGTGATCGACCTTTATCCTGGCGCTCCTTACAATGCTGAAGTCATGTTTCATCATAAGGTCATATATCGCGTTGACTGAGCCTGCGGTGCTGTTCTCAATCGGTAGTACTCCATAGCGGCATAGCCCCTGCTCAATAGCAGAAAATACGCTCTCAAAGCTGGAAAAATACATTATATTAGGTGCTTTAAACATTTTTTCACAGGCTATCTGAGAATATGCCCCTTCAACCCCCTGACAGGCAACAAGAGGGACATCCGGCAGACTGGGCTCTGTTTCCAGAATAGCTTTTTCGACTTTATCCGACAGATCAGAGCTTGTCCAGCAGAGTCTGTGCTGATGCGCACGGCTGACTTCAAAAAGTGTCAGATAAAGGGATCTCAGGTATGAATGCATTTCAGCAGGAACCATTTCCATCACCAAAGCAAGTTTTTCTCTTTCTTTTTCAGGATTCCTTATCGGGATATTATTTTCTTTCTTGATAACCGCTATCTCCCCTGATAACTCCATACGCTCAAGAAAAACCTCAGTCAGCCTCTTATCTATTTCATCCATCCTATTTCTGTTTTTATCCAAATTCATTTGTTATCCTCCTAATCAATCTATTCTTAAGCTAATCTGGCATTATCTGCTGCTTATGCCGCAGCTGACTTTTGCATATGAAGCAGGATCCACAGGCATGAGTGCTTGAACTGTTTCTGAGCTTTGATCCGAAACCTGCTTTATGTCTTTTTACCAAGGGCAGGAAGAAATGCTTCGTCTCTATGTTTTCAGATACAGCCCTGTCATGAAAAGCAGGACCTATACGCTGACGTCATTTCCTTGTCCTTCATGGCAAAGCGAACAAATGATCCAAGCTCTGCGACCGGAATTTTTTTTAAGATGCATCGGCCTATCTCTTCGGGAAGAACAAGTGTGATTTCCTTAAGGGACCTTTTTTTATCTGAGAACATCGCATCAAAAAGCTCTCCTTCGGCTATGTCAGTTTTACATGGAAGCCCGAATGCACTTACCATCTCTTTTATATCCCTGTAACAGTCCGAACTGCATATTCCCAAGACCTCTGCAGCCGCAGCAGCCATCACCATGCCGACGGCGACCGCCTTTCCATGCGTGACAGAGTAGTTGCTGCACTTTTCTATCGCATGTCCGAAAGTGTGTCCGAAGTTCAGAAGCTGTCTTCTGCCTAGATCAAATTCATCCTCGTATACGAGCCTGCTCTTTATCATCAGACAGCGTTCAATGATTCCCTCCATCTGACGCATTGCCGGTCCCTTGAGCATTTTAAATAGTCTGCCGTCTGCTATTACTCCATACTTTATTACCTCGGCACAGCCATCCCGGAATATTTCATCAGGCAGCGATGAGATGAAATCCGGGTCGCATATTACCAGGTCAGGCTGAAAAAAAGCCCCTATCTGATTTTTGCCTGAATCAAAATTTATAGCCGTTTTGCCTCCTGCAGAAGAGTCGACCATTGCAAGAAGGGTCGTCGGTATCTGGACAAAACGAATGCCTCTAAGGTACGTTGCCGCCGCAAAGCCTGCTATATCGCCTACCATACCGCCGCCCAAAGCAAAGACTGTATCGTTTCTAGATATTTTATTTTTAGAAAGGGCAGTAAGTATCTTTATATAATTTTCAATATTTTTGGAGCCTTCTCCGTTAAGTATTACACATTTTGATAGACTGAACCCCTCCCCTTCCAGCGAATCAATGATGCGGCGAGAGTACATTCTGTCAACATTGTCGTCAGTGATCAGCAAGGCCTTTGTAATTCCTGTAATCTCTGCAGCCAGGCTGCCTGTTGCGTCTGAAGCACCTGCTTTTATATATATGGGATACCTCTTTCTGCCTGTGTCGACTATGACATTCTTCACTGTCCATCAACCTCTTCCTTGGCTTTTTTCCCCTCCCTCAGAAGCTCGCGCAGGCTCTGAAAGTCTTCTGCATCAAG
>JAQVPO010000227.1 GCA_028702015.1 Synergistaceae bacterium
GTGTTACAGTTCCGCATTTTGCGGAGCTTCTGGCATATCTTATCGCTCCCGGAGGGTACTTTGAGCTTGCCACGGATGTTGACTGGTATGCCGCAGAGGCGGCAGAAACCATATCAGCTCCCGGCCTTTTTAAAGCAGAGCCGATTGAGATCAACCCGAAGAGGCCTTATATTACAAAGTATGAAAGGAAATGGAAAGCCATGGGGAAAAGCACGTGGCGGCTGACTCTTTATAAAAAGGAAGTTTATGATAATCCTATTGCTGAGGATGATAATGGCTGGCAGATGGAAATGGAGTGTGAAAGCGCAATGAAACTGGATGATGTCCTTTTAAAGATGAAAGATGCGGAAGGTGAGGGTGTCGGAGGACGGGGCCATTGGGTCTTCAGAGATACGTTCGCTTCAGCTTCAGGAGTTGGTCTTGTCCTTGCAATAACAACTGACGATGGGTTCGAACAGCATTTTTATATTAAGGTAATTTCCGGGAGAAACGGTTTTAAAATAAAGGTGGACTCCGTAGGCCATCCTTACAGAACGCCTGCTATGCGGGCAGCGCTGCGCTATGCTCTTGACTGTGCAGAGGGAGAATGAATGATCTGACTTTTTGCTTTTTATCTTCTTCTGACAGCTGAAAGTATCATTCTGCCCGTGTACCAGGCCGTAACTGTCCAGGGAAGGAATGCAACAAGCCTCAGTGTTTTTTCAAGACCAATGATATCCGCTGAAAAACCGATCGGTGTGGTGAAGAGGTTTGCAAGGCCCCATGATACTCCCATAGCCAGAGAACTTGCCGTGCTTCGAGAGAGAGGGCAGCGCTTCTGTGCCATAGCTGTCGTTACAGGGTTGCTTGCCTGAAGGAAAGCGGCTCCGATTATCAAAGCGGCAACAGAAAGAGTACCTGTCGTGCTGAGGCCCGTAATAAGGAAAACAGGTGATATCCCGATCGTGACTATCATGACTTTTTCGTCGTTTGTTGAATCAGCAAGCTTCCCACCGATTATCCCAGCAAAGGTGCATGTCAGAGTTATTGCGAAAAGCAGCATTCCGCCTGTGGCAATGCTGCCGCCTTTAAGTATCACCAGCATAGGAAGGAATATTTTAATGCCCTGAAGCGTCGCATCGCGTACTGTCGCTATGACCACAATGGAATTTATCTTTTTCATAACATCACCCATATTTGAAAAAAAATCTCTGAACTTAGCTTTTCCAGCGGTGATGTTTTCGGCTTTCTGATCCGAAACCACCCGTTTCCACAGATACAGGCAGATGATAAAGCAAGGTATCAGGACTATCGGGAACATGCTTTTTCCGATGAGCGATATGAGGAATACCACATATATTGGGCCTACTGCGCTTCCAAAGGTCCCGCATGATGAGAAAAGGGAAATAAAGAGGGCGAGATCCCTGCTCCCTGCTGAAGAGCCTGCCCTGCCCATTCCCTGCGGATGAAATGAAGCCGTCCCGATAGCCATGAGTGCAACCAGTATAAAGGCCGTATAATATGACGGTGCAAGAGGAAGAAAGGATGTCCCTGCAATGCTCAGCATCGGGCCCCATACAGCAAGCCATGGTCTTTTCTGTCTGTCAGCAAAATAACCTGCTACAGGCTGTCCTAAAAGATTCGTCATCCCGAAAACAGCATTCAAAAGGCCAGCCTGACTAAGTGACATTGAAATAGACTGTACAAGCATTGGTATAATTGTCGGCAGAGCGTTGGTATGCATATCATTGATAAAATGGAGGAATGAAAATCCAAGAAGGCTTTTTCTGTCGCTCTCTACTTTATCCGTGGTGTTTTTTTGTTTTATGGCAGTTTCCAGCAAGTTGAATCCTCCAGATTTGTATACACTTTTAATGCTGGCTATTATACTCTTTTTGTGCATTCAATAGGTAGAGCAAGGTGGATTTTAGATGAAAGAAATGCGTCCTACTACAGGCAAGGTATTACAGGCATTGTTCAATATTCTGGGACCCCTGGACAACAAAAGTTTTCTGGATCTTTTCTCGGGCAGCGGTCAGATCGCTCTCAATGCCTGCAGAAGAGGTGCAGGCTCAGTCTGTCTGGTCGAATCTGAAAGAAAGAGATATGGTGATATAGTTAAAACTGTGCCCGAAGAGGTAAAATGTCTCTGTATGGATGCAAGAAGGGCTTTGGCAAGGTTTTCAAAAAACGGAGAGTCCTTTGATATTATCTTTGCTGATCCGCCATATATGCTGGGATGGGGTACAGAACTGCCTCAGCTGATAAAGAGATACAGCGGAGTCCTGTCCGCTGACGGGACTTTTATCTTCGAACACTCGGAAAAAGAAAAAGCTGATGATATTCCGGGATGGGAGAGGGAAGAGAGAGCTTATGGCAGCACAGTTCTCACATTCTACCAAAGGGGTGTTGATCTATGATAAGGGCCGTATATCCCGGATCCTTTGACCCGATAACCAACGGGCATATCTATATAGCGGAAAGAGGGGCAGCCCTCTTCGATGAGCTGGTTGTAGCGGTTCTTGTCAATCCTGAAAAAAGATCCACGTTCAGTGAGGAGGAACGTCAGATAATGGCAAGAGAGGCGCTTGTCCACCTGCCCAACGTAAAGGTCAAGTTTTTTGAAGGCCTGCTTGTGGATTTTATGAGACAGGAGCAGAGCAGAATAATAATAAGAGGACTCAGAGCACTCTCTGATTTTGAATATGAGTTCCAGCTTGCGCAGATGAACAGACAGCTGGCTCCTGAGATAGAAACCTTCTTTGTGGTTACTGACGCTAAATACTCCTATCTTTCAAGCAGAGGCATAAAGGATGCCTTCCAGTTTGGCGGCGCAATAAAAGACATGGTTCCGCCGGGAGTTTTCAGACGCATGAGAGAGCGGATCCCGCCGCGGAATGTATAGCGTTTATTCCGTTTAAATATTGATCCACGGCCTTTTATAGAAGAAGAATTTGTGCTGGTCCTGCTGCGGTTCACCTGTCCGCAGGCCGCGGATTTCGGATCTCCATGTAGTCAAGGGGACGTGAAATGATCCTGAAGCCGCATTTTTCGTAGAGACCTTGACAGTCTTTTGTGACCAGGAGCCACTGATAAACATCAGCAAGATCGGCGTGAGCAAGCACAAGATCTACCATCTTACGGCAAATGCCCTTTTTCCTGAAC
>JAQVPO010000228.1 GCA_028702015.1 Synergistaceae bacterium
GATGAGGAGTGTGGATGCCCAGCTGTTCATCTGTTCCAAACATGAACGGTCTGATGTACAGAGATGTGTCAGGTTCGTCAGGGACCCAATCCTGGTCGACTTTTACGATCTCCCTGAGAGCCTCCATCATCGTCTCTTCATCAATCAGAGGGAGGCACATCCGCTCTGCTGAAATATTCATCCTTTTAATGTTTTCTGTCGGCCTGAAAAGCTGAATCCTGCCTTCAGGGGTACGGTAAGCCTTCATTCCCTCAAAGATCTCCGGAGCGTAGTGAAGCACCGTTGCGGCCGGGGAGATCTGGAAAGGAGCAAAGGGAACGACCCTTGGGTCAAACCATCCCTTTCCCTTTTCATAGTCCATTACAAACATATGATCCGAGAAAACGGTTCCGAATCCCACCTTGCTTATATCACATTTAGGTTTTGGAGAAGTAGTTTTTTCTATCCTGATCTTTTCCATTTCATCATCTCTCTATCGTAAGAATTTTGGATCGTCTCTTTGAAAAGAAAAAGGGTAAAATCACCTTAATCAAATATTATATAAGATGTGCATAAACAAGTCTATAAAACGAGTCTCTGGAGTAAAAGATCTCATTGGTCTATAATTGTCGCCAGGCCACTTTGATGGGGGTGTTCATATGGCATTTGTACCAGAACACATTTTTAGGGAATATGACATAAGGGGCATAGCTGACACTGAACTTACAGACGAATTCGTGAGATTGATCGGTCATGCATACGGCACCTGGCTTAGGGCAAGGGGCGTAAAACAAGCTGCTGTCGGCGGTGATGCACGCCTTTCTACAAAAAGGATCAAAGCTGCGGCGGCGGCTGGAATGATGATGGCTGGGATCAATGTTACAGATATAGGGTTTGTATCTACTCCAACATTTTATTGGAGCATGTATCGGTTTAATGCAGACGGAGGCATCATGGTCACCGGAAGCCATAACCCTAAGGAATTCAACGGCCTGAAGGTGGCATACGAAAAGGCGACTCTGTGGGGAGATGACATTCAGGAGATCCTAAGGATAATAAAAGAAGACAGAATGATCCCTGCAGAAATTCCTGGATCCATTAGTTTTGACCGTATAAATGACGAATATCTGGATATGCTTGTCTCGAAGATAAAGCTTGGACCGCGCAAACCCAAAATAGTATGCGATTCAGGGAATGGTACGGCAGGAATATACGCTCCTGAATTTCTAAGAAGGATAGGCTGTCAGGTGACGGAGCTTTACAGCCAACCCGACGGAACATTTCCCAACCACCATCCAGACCCTACAAAGAGGGAAAATCTTACCGGACTGATCGAGACTGTTTCAGCTGAAGGAGCGGATATAGGTATAGGTTTTGACGGAGACTCTGATCGTATCGGTGTAGTTGATGATCAGGGTGAGATCATCTGGGGAGACAGGCTGATGGCATTGTTCTGGCAGGAGATACTTCCGAAGAATCCTGGCGCAGTAGCTATATGCGAAGTAAAGAGTTCCATGGCGCTTCCTGAAGAAGTGATCAGGCTTGGCGGACGGCCGATTTGGTGGAATTCGGGACACTCCCTTGTTAAGGCAAAGATGAGGGAGGAAGGAGCCCTCTTCTCGGGAGAAGTATCAGGTCATATGTTTTTTGCAGACGAATACTACGGGTATGATGATGCTTTTTACGCAGCAGGCCGTCTCTGCAGGATCCTTTCAAACAGTGACAAAAAGCTGTCTCAGCTTATGTCTGTGATACCCATATACCCATCTACGATAGAAACAAGATATGATTGTCCAGATGACCTGAAATTCGGTGTGGTCGACAGGGTGAAGCAAAAGGCTCTTTCGGAGGGCCTTGAAACAATTACGGTCGATGGTGTGAGAATAATTTATGAGAACGGCTGGGGACTGGTAAGGGTCTCCAATACACAGCCGGTGCTGGTTGCCAGATGCGAGGGACGTACAGAAGCGGCTTTGGAAAAGATATGTTCTGACATGAAGAGAAGACTGACTGAAGCAGGCAGTCCGGTTTTTGAATGGGAGTACTGATATCTTTAAACGCCGGATCAAATATAGATATAGAGAAAATCGATATGGAGGATGAATCATAATGCAATGTTCAAGAGAAATTGAAGAGATGGTATGCGTTGCAAAGGGCCCTAAGCACGGACCTGCTCCGATCCCCGAAGAAGGGAAATGGGTTGAATCTAAACAAATATCAGACATTTCCGGCTTTACCCATGGTGTTGGCTGGTGCGCTCCGCAGCAGGGAGCCTGCAAACTTACCCTGAATATAAAAGAGGGAATTATTCAGGAGGCCCTTGTTGAAACACTAGGCTGTTCCGGAATGACGCATTCCGCTGCTATGGCAGCTGAAATACTTCCTGGCAAGACGCTGCTTGAAGCCCTCAACACGGACCTTGTATGTGATGCGATAAACGTTGCGATGAGAGAGCTCTTCCTCCAGATAGCATACGGAAGGAGCCAGAGTGCTTTTTCTGAAGGAGGCCTTACTGTCGGTGCAGGTCTTGAAGACCTTGGCAAAGGGCTTCGCTCACAGATCGGAACTATGTACGGGACTCTTCCAAAAGGAGTCAGATATCTCGAGATGGCAGAGGGCTACATTATGGAGATTGGTCTTGATGAGAACAGCGAAGTAATAGGATATAAGTATGTACAGCTTGGAAAGATGATGGAAGCCATACGCAAGGGTGTCGATCCAAAAGAAGCTTTGGAAAAGAACACTGGCACTTACGGACGTTTTGCTGAAGCTGTAAAAGTGATAGATCCGCGTAAAGAATAAAGAGGGGGAGAAGAGAATGGTCACATTTGAAGGCTGTGCGAGAAGAATGGGGCAGATCGGACCCTTTCTTGAAAAGATAGGACTTGATGACCTTGAGGAAGCCAGAGCTCTCTGTCTTTCCAAGGGAATAGATTCAGAGCAGATAGTCAAGGGAGTGCAGGCTATAGCATTTGAAAATGCAGTATGGGCATATACTCTTGGTGCTGCTGCAGCTTTGAAGGCGGAGGTTAAAACTGCTGCGGAAGCTGCAGAAAAAATTGGAGAGGGGCTTCAGGCCTTCTGCATCCCAGGCTCCGTTGCCGATCAGAGAAAGGTAGGGCTTGGGCATGGAAATCTTGCGGCAATGCTTCTGCGGGAA
>JAQVPO010000229.1 GCA_028702015.1 Synergistaceae bacterium
TCTTCCCGTAGGCCCTTCCGAAGCGGCAATGTCTTCAGGTGTTCCCTTTGCGGTAAGATAGCCGCCCCTTCGTCCGCCCTCCGGACCAAGATCCATAATATAGTCCGCCGATGCAAGCACATCCAGATTATGCTCTATGACCAGCACGGAACTTCCCTGATCCACAAGCTTGTGCAGAAGTTTGAGAAGTTTTTTGACGTCGCTGTAGTGCAGGCCAGTTGTCGGTTCGTCAAGGAGATAGAGGCTGTTTCCCCTGAATTTTTTGCTCAGTTCAGTCGCCAGCTTGACTCTTTGTGCCTCTCCGCCGCTGAGCGTGGGAGCGGACTGTCCAAGCCTTATATATCCAAGCCCTGCCTCCTGGATTACCTTCAGCTTGTTAACTATCCTCGGAATGTCCCTGAAATACTCAACAGCCTCGTCGACTGTAAGGGCAAGGACATCAGCTATTGAAAGCCCCTTGTACTTGACCTCAAGCGTCTCCCTGTTGTATCTTGTTCCTTTGCAGACATCGCACTTTACATATACGTCCTGTAAAAAGAGCATGGAAACTTTGAGTTCCCCGTCCCCTTTGCAGGATTCACAGCGGCCGCCTTTAACATTGAAGCTGAAGCGGCCAGGCTGATATCCTCTGAGCCTTGACTCCGGAAGCTGTGCAAAGAACTCCCTTATCGGGGTAAAGACACCGGTGTAAGTTGCGGGATTAGAGCGGGGGGTACGTCCGATCGGACTCTGATCCACAAGAACAACATTTTTCAGGGTATCGTATCCCGTAATGCTCTTAAACTTTCCTGCACGGTCGCGGTAATCCCTGTCAAATTTTCCTTTGAGTCCTTTGTAAAGTATTTCATAAAGAAAGGTACTCTTTCCCGACCCCGATACACCGCTTAGCGCCGCAAAAACACCAAGCGGTATTTCCATATCTATATTTTTCAGGTTATTTTCACTGCACCCTGTTACTTTTATTTTTCCGGCAGGCTTGCGTCTCTTCAGTTTGGGCCGGTATGTACCGTCAGCCTCTCCCCTTAGATAGAGGGCCGTTGGAGTATCTCCGCGGATAATATCTGCAGAGTTTCCGCAGGCAATGAGTTTCCCTCCGTTTTCCCTGGCTCCTGGACCAAGTTCAAGTATATGATCAGCGGCCATCATCGTGTCCCTGTCATGTTCAACGACAATTACCGTGTTCCCCAGATCCCGGATCGTTTTGAGGGTATCAAGAAGTCTGTTTGTATCCCTTGGATGAAGACCTATAGTAGGTTCGTCAAGCACATAAAGGACTCCGGTAAGCTGCGAGCCGATCTGTGTGGCAAGCCTTATCCTCTGGCTCTCCCCTCCGCTGAGCGTGTCGGCACGTCTTGAGAGGCTCAGATATCCCGCACCTACATTATTAAGGAATGCAAGCCTCTTGCGCACCTCCGTAAGCGCCTGTCCGACTATCTTCTGCTCCCTGGCTCCAAGGCGCATTGTATCAAGGACCTTCAGAAGATCCTCTATCGGCATCTCTGTAAGCTGAGCTATGCTGTAGCCGCCAAGCGTGACAGCCAGCACTTCCGGTTTAAGCCTCGCACCGCCGCAGCTCTTGCATATATCCTCTGTACGGTAGCGCAGGAGTTCTTCGCGATAGTTGTCAGACTCAGTGTCGCCGAAACGTTTTTCCAGCCACGGAAGCAGCCCGGGATAATGCCCGTTATATTCCCAGTCCCCGTTTTTATCACTGAATATCATAGGGATAACTTCATCGGCTCCGTAAAGCAGTGTTTTTTTTGCATCTTCCGGAAGATCCCTGAAGGGTTTTGAAAGATCCCACCCATCATGACGGGCGGCCAGGAGTTCCGCCTTCTGTATCATGTATTTCATATTTTTCCACGGGATGAATCCGCCTTCCCCTATAGGGTATTCCGGATTTACCGCAAGCTCCTCTGAAAAGTGCAGATGGACCCCCAGGCCTGAACAGTCGGGACATGCCCCGTAGGGACTGTTGAATGAAAAAAGCCTGGGTTCTATTTCAGGCAGACTTATCTCGCAGTCCGGACAGATATATTTTTCTGTAAGTTCCAGATCCTCCATTCCTGCGGAAATCAGAAGCGCAAATCCCTCGGAGAGCTTCATCGCCATCTCTGCCGCCTCCGAAATGCGCTGACGGTTCTCTTCCTTCACCCTGAGCCTGTCAATAACACATTCGATCGTGTGCTTTTTCTTCTTATCAAGCTCAATATCCTCCTCAAGCCACAAGACCGTTCCATCTACCCTGGCCTTGAGATAGCCCTGCTGGCGAAGCTTAAGAAGCAGATTTTTATATTCTCCCTTTTTGCCTTTTATAAGAGGAGAAAGTATCTCTATGGGTTTACTGTCGTAGTCCCTGTATATCCTGTCTACTATCTCGTCCACGCTGTAACGGCGTACCTCTTTGCCGCAGCTGGGACAGTGCGGAGTTCCCGCTCTGCCAAAAAGAAGCCTAAGATAGTCATAAATTTCCGTAACAGTTCCAACAGTGGAGCGAGGGTTATGTCCTGTTCCTTTCTGTTCAATGGAAATTGCAGGGGAGAGCCCGCTTATATCATCTACATCAGGCTTGTCCGCCATACCCAGAAACTGTCTTGCATATGACGAGAGAGATTCCACATATCGCCTCTGTCCTTCGGCATATATAGTGTCAAAAGCCAGCGATGATTTACCGGAGCCGGAAGGTCCTGTTACTACGACAAGCTGGTTTTTAGGAATTTCTGCGTTTATGTTTTTTAAATTGTGCTGTCTTGCCCCTGTAATTTTTATGCTCTGTTCCAATTTTCGCATCGCCCCTCAGCCTCTGTATGTCATCTCTTATCTCAGCAGCAGATTCAAAATCAAGTTTTTCCACTGCAGCCCACATCTTACGTTCAAGCTCATGTATATCTGGCGCGGCCTCAGCACCTTTGAGCGGTGATGCCGCCCTCATGCCTGCATAGCCATTGTCTTCGAGAAGCTCCGCAGGCAGAAGGTCCTTCACCGCTTTGGATATTGTCCGGGGTATTATACCGTGTTCCTCATTATAAGATACCTGGCGTTTTCTTCTTCTTTCAGTCTCCCTGATTGCCGTATCTATGCTGTCAGTCAGCCTGTCTGCATAGAGGATGACCTTGCCTGCCTGGTTCCTTGCCG
>JAQVPO010000230.1 GCA_028702015.1 Synergistaceae bacterium
GCCCCATGAAATTCTGCGCGTAAAAATTAAGAAGACCTTCGCCTCCATCGGTATACCTTGGCCGGGGCTTTTCATATCCGAACTCGGGCATAACTGCCGTCTTTTCAAAGAAATACGACGAACCTGCAAGATGGCATGCCCCCCTGTTGCTTGTGGCATATCCTACTGCCATAGTATTGAAACAGCGCGGGTCGTGTGCAGGAAGAGTGAGTCCCTTCACATGTATCGCGAACCCCTCGGATCCAGGAATCTTTTTTGCCATTCCGGCCACTCCAAGACCAAGAAGTTTCCCGATTCCTTCGGCGCGGCATATCTTTTCCGTCAGTGCAACCAGAGCTTCCGGATTACCCCACTCGGCTTTTATGCCGTCTGTTTCATCCAAAGAGAGCAGCCCTTTTTCAAAGCATTCCATTGTCATTGCTATTGAGCTTCCTGCCTCTATTGTATCCACACCATGCCTGTTGCATAGATCGGCAGCGTAGGTTATTGCCTCCAGATCTTCTACCATGCAGGAGCCGCCCATAAGACCAAGCGTTTCATATTCAGGCCCCGCGCCTTTTACTCCGCCCCACCTTCCATTCTTTATTTCAACATCTCTTCCGCATCCGATAGGGCATGACGCACAGTAATAGTTTTTCTTAAGTATCGTGTCAGCCATCATCTGTCCGCTGATCTTTTCAGCTTCTGGCCAGTTGCCTCTTCTCCAGTTCTGTACAGGCATGTCTCCCATTTTTTCAGCCGCAGCAGTTCCTCCGGCGGTTCCGAGAAGGTGCATGCCTTTGGTCTTTTCGACGATCAGGGGAAGCATCTTTTTCTGCTGGGCCGCCATCCTGGCAGGGTCTGATATCTCAATATCCCTGCTTCCAAGAACTGCAACCGCCTTGAGCTTCTTGGACCCCATCACTGCCCCAAACCCGCATCTTCCGCTCATACGGGCATTTTCACCATCATGCCCGATAGCCGAGATGGGAACAAGCTTCTCTCCGGCTTCACCAATGCATGAAGTCTCACACGATGATCCGAAACGGTCCTTCATATAGCGGTCGGCGTAAAAAGTGTCTTTGCCCCAGATCTCCCTCGCAGACTCTATTGCCACGTTGCCGTCTCTTATAACGATCATGACAGGCTCCGAAGAAATCCCTTTTACTATGAGTCCGTCCAGGCCGGAACGTTTTAACGCCGTACCGAACCTGCCTCCTGCATCGCTCTCGCCAAAAATCCCCGTAAGAGGAGATTTAGATGTTATCTCATGGCGCCCTGAAGTCGGCACCTTTGTTCCTGTAAAGGGGCCTGTCATCCATATTATCGGGTTATCGGGCCCAAGCGGGTCGGTCTCGGGCCCTGTCATATCGAACAGCAGCCTTGCTCCTATCCCGCTTCCGCCAATATAGTGCCTGTACAGCTTTTCATCCGGGGATATCGTTTTTATAGTTCTATCGGACAGATCAACAGCAATGATCCTGTCCCAATATCCCTTCATGCTAATATCCCAGTTCTTCGCCGACTATTATGACATAGCAGTCACGTCCGAACGGCGGGCGCTCCATCATTGTCACTATCCTGCAGACCCTTTCAGGACTGTTGCAGTTTACACAGCGGCCTATTGATGCACACGGCACATTGTAGTCAAGACGAATGCTGTTGGGAGGGGTCGCAGTATTACGGACACGTTTAAGAGCGGTATCCAAATCGGGAGTGATCTTATTGATGCCCACTATGTAGAGCAGTTTGCCCGGAGCCCAGGCCATCGCTCCGACTCTGTTGCCTGTACCGTCTATATTTACGAATACCCCTTCATCAGCTGAAAGCGCATTGGTACTGGTCACAAGCCAATCTGAAGTCATTTCTTCCATCAGCCTTGTTTTTCTGTCTTCCGGCTTCAGGTTCGGATCCCAGTGGAGCGCAACACTTGAGCCTCTTTTTTTCAGCTCGTCTATCAGACCTATCTCTCTGACTGTCACTGTACCAGGAATCCCCACTGAGGCACCGTCAGGTATAAGTTGCAGTGCCGCCTTAAGCGCTGCTTCTTTATTGCCTGCAAACTGTGCGGAATATCCCAAACTGTTCAGTTTTTTACAGACATTTTCTCCCAGTTTCTCATATCCGTTAATTTTGGCCTCGTACATATCCACAGTTATCACTCCTTTATCCTATTGCAATATGATTAATATGCTACAATCATACAGTTTTTGCTTTTAACGGTCTATACTTATCCTAGCGATCACAGGCAAGGGAGGACTCCTCTTGAAAAATTCAGCAATTATGAAAACTGCAAAAAAAGAGACCTTTATCGTTATCGCTCTCTATATTCTTTTTTTTGCATGGTGGTATGTGACAGCCTATAGCTTCGGCGATGACCCGTCCCAGTACAGATATGTACTTGGTTTCCCTGAATGGTTTTTTTACAGCTGTATAGTCGGATATGCAGGTATTTCTATCCTTCTCTGGATATGCGTCAGTTTTTTCTTTACAGACATAGACCTTGAAGAAGAAGAGAAAGACGGCGAAAATAATGATTGACCGTACCGGGATGATACTGCCGCTTATAATTTATCTGGGATTCATTATGGGAATTGCTTTATGGGGAAATGCACGCTCCAGAAAAAAATCTGACACTCTCGGATTCATGGAGGAATATTTCATCGGAAGCCGTTCAATGGGGGGCTTTGTCCTCGCGATGGCAGTGATAACTACGTACGTCAGCGCCAGCAGCTTTGTAGGCGGGCCGGGAGTGGCATACAAGGTAGGCCTTGGATGGATACTTCTATCAATGATACAGGTGCCAACAGCATTTCTTACCCTCGGAGTGCTGGGCAAAAGATTCGCTTTGATCGCACGGAGAACAAAGGCAGTGACCATAACCGATTTCCTAAGAGCACGCTACAACAGCGACAGCGTTGTCATCGCTGCATCCATAGCCCTTCTCGTGTTTTTCATGGCTTCCATGCTGGCTCAGTTTATAGGCGGTGCAAGACTGTTTGAATCAGTAACCGGATACTCCTATAGGACAGGTCTCATAATATTCGGGATCACGGTGATAATCTACACCACTGTGGGAGGTTTCAGGGCCGTAGTACTGACCGACACTATTCAGGGCGTCATGATGCTCTT
>JAQVPO010000231.1 GCA_028702015.1 Synergistaceae bacterium
ATCTGCATCCAAATACCCCTCCCCTGATGATGCAAAATCCTCATATGGGAATCTTCTTCATAAAGACGATCCTGAGAGAAAACCATTTATTGTCATATTATGGATTATTGTACTCTTGACAATTTTTAATCATCGTTCATAATGGTCTGCCTGTAGAAAGACTTCTACATATAGATCAATAATGAGAACGTTTTAAGAGTATCTCTTTTTTTGTTTCTATTATCACAAGGCTTGAATGCCATTTGCCGTTGCAAGAAAACCTTTCCGCTATCGCGGCCTGTTCCGCTGGGGAGTTTTATGATCGCCTTACCTGAGTTGTGCCAGACGTAGGGATTTCATGCAATGGCGCAGCAAAGCATCTGACAGAGATGCGATACGGGAGGTAATTATATAATGACACAGGAAACAGCAAAATTCGCAGATTTTAATCTGCGTCCGGAGCTTTTGCGCGCTCTGGACCGAAAGGGCTTCGAAACACCGATGCCGGTGCAGGTATGTGTTCTCGAAGACGAAACGCTCATCGACAGCGATATTATCGTCCAGGCAAAAACAGGGTCAGGCAAGACACTGGCTTTTGCACTTCCTCTTATCAACTCCATGGACTTCAAAACCAGAGAACCCCAGATAATCGTTCTCTCTCCCACGCGTGAGCTTGCACAGCAGACCGCAAGAGAATTCGCATGGCTGGGTTCCGAGAGCGGAGTGAAAGTGGCGACCCTTGTAGGCGGTCTCGATATGGAGCGCCAGATAAGATCGCTCAGAGACGGCGCAAATGTTGTTATAGGAACGCCTGGCAGAATACTTGACCATGTACGCAGAGGAACGTTTAAAACTTCTTCTATCCACAGCATCGTTCTGGACGAGGGAGACCATATGCTGGACATGGGCTTTCATGATGAAATGGAAGCAATCCTCCAGTCTATGGACAATGTAGAAAGGACCTGGCTTTTCTCGGCGACGATCCCGCCCGAAGTCATGAGCCTTGCAAGGCAGTATCTGAATGCGCCAAAGAAGATATCTCTTGTATCAGACATCACGTCACACGAAGATATTACTCAGAAAGCCTACATAATACCTTCCCGCAGAAGGTTTGAAGGACTGACAAACGTCCTCATATGGGAAGCGCCCAGCAGGGCCCTCCTCTTCTGCGGCACAAGGGCAGAGACTCAGGATATCGCTGACAAACTCTGCGACATTGGTTTCAAGGCAACCCCGATACACGGAGACATGAGCCAGAGAGAGAGAAACTCTGCTCTCGGGGCCCTTCGCGGCGGACGTGTAAATATACTTGTCGCAACAGACGTTGCAGCAAGGGGTCTTGATATCGATGCGGTAAGCCACGTTATTCAGTTCGGACTTCCCCAGAACCTTGAATCCTTCGTCCACAGAAGCGGAAGAACAGGACGTGCAGGACACGAAGGAAGCAATATGCTCCTGCTCACGGCACGAGAAGCCAAACAGTTCAAATATATGGCTTCAAGCGCCGGTTCAAAAATGAAGATGGAATGGATCCCTGCGCCGGATGCGCTCGAAATCGAAGGACAGGCGAAAATACGTTTTGAAAAGACTCTTATCGAGCACGCTCTCGAATCTGATGAATTTCAATCATGGGCTGAAGATCTCCTTACACGCGAAGAAGCATTGATGCTAGTCTCAGGATTGCTTGCAAAGGCATACGGAGACCAGCCTTCAGGTTATTCCATAAAAGCTGATGTAGAAGCTGAAATGAACAGGGAAAAATCAAGAAACGACAGAGGCCGCCATAGCGGGACTTCTTCAGGCAGCAGATCATCAGAAGGCAGAAAAGACCGCTCTGCAAGACCTAATATGGGCGGAGGGCTCACCATACAGTTTGCTGAAGGCAGATCAGACGGATGGGAAGTGGGAGCACTTCTTGGACTCATGTGCAGGTGCATAGGCGTCGGCAGGGAAGACGTAGGAAACATAAAACTTCGCGACAGCAGTGCTTCTATAGAACTTTCTGCAAGAGGTGCATCTCTTTTTGATTCCAGAAAAGACCGTCTTGAAAAAGAGGGACTCCATGTCACTTCTGCAAGGAAAATAGAATCCCGCCCCAGCGACTATCACGAACAAAAAGACGGCGGCAGGACAAGACCCGAAAGCAGAACTTCTCACCGCGACCGCAGACCGTCCGGATCACGGGAAAGGGATACCGACCGGCCAAAGAGACGGCGAATAACAAAATAATAATTTTCTAGCTATAAGTACTCCTATGCGGCCCGTCAATGACTCTTATTTGAGTTTTTGGCGGGCCGTTCTAAATTTATTGTGATATACTTTTACATCATCATTTACAATGCCCAAAAACTTTTTTAAACGATAGAGGAGGCATACGCCAATGATACACAACTTAGCGTTAACCGGCTGCGGAAACGTAGGAACTGCGCTTCTTGAGATCCTAAACGAAAAACGGACCGAACTTTCCGAGAGGCACGGATTCAATTTCCGAGTGACACTGATAACAGACCTCATGAAGGGTACTGTCCTTGATCCGGAAGGCCTTGATCTGGAAAAAGCAGTAAAAGAACTTAAAGAGGGCAAAAAGCTGGATTCTTTCCCTAAAGGCCAGGGCTCTTTCGGAGAATTGCTTGAAAAATCCCGTGCGACTATGATGGCTGAAGCAACTCCTACAGACCTTAAGACAGGAGAGCCAGGACTTACCCACATACGCACGGCACTGTCCAGAGGGATACACGTTGCTACCACCAACAAAGGACCTGTCTCCATTGCCCTTGATGAGCTCGCCACACTGGCAAAAAGCTGCGGGGCAAGATTCAGATACGAAGGAGTTGTAATGAGCGGTACGCCGCTCCTTGAAATGATCCGGAATGGAATGGCAGGATGCAGTATTCTGAAACTGGAGGGTATACTAAACGGCACGACTAACTTTATACTGACAAAAATGAGCGATAACGGCTATTCATATGCCGAAGCCCTTGAAGAAGCAACTTCCCTTGGGTATGCTGAAGCTGATCCTTCGGGGGACGTTGAGGGCTGGGATCCTGCGGTAAAAGTTTCGATCCTGGCAAAGATAATATTTGGGAAAGATATTCCCGTTTCTGAGGTCGACCGCC
>JAQVPO010000232.1 GCA_028702015.1 Synergistaceae bacterium
CACTCGTCATTCCCGTAATAAAAGGTTGGTTTGTACAGACGGCATGCATCATCATTATACAACCCATTCTCTTGAAAATTGAAATAATTTGTTGTATAGGGACAAATGTTTACTGATATGCAGAAGAGCTAATTACAATTATCATCAACTTAGGATAGGTTGCTGCTTAAATTTTAATAAGTCATAGCCAAAAGAGCAACCGATATTTTTGTTTTTGCATTCAATCCAGGAAAAAAGGAGGTGCTTACGGGATTTTTTATTTTCGCATTTTCAAACTGGGAATAAAGGAGGTAATTATGCATGGGAATAGTAGAAAAATTGCAAAACATTGTAGGCCCTGACTATGTTTCCACATCTCCAGATGTGTGTCGAGCTTACGCCTATAACACTTTTTTAAGCTTTAAGCAAGCAAATTTCTCCGACATGATCGTCATGCCGCAGACAACTCAGCAGATATCTGAAGTGATCAAGGCAGCTAATGAGTACAAAGTTCCCATTACACCCAAAGGAATTGCCGGTTCAACTGGACATGGCGGTCCTTTGAAAGGCGGCATTTTGCTGGACCTGGTCAATTTGGACAAGGTACTTCACGTCGATCCAGTAAACTACAAGGCTGTTGCAGAGGGTGGATGCAGCTTTTTCAAGTTTTCCCAGGAGATATTTAAAGCAGGCATGATGCTTCCCACAAGTGAATACACCTGTGGACCAAATGTGGCAGCTTCTGCTATTACTCCTGTCAATGCCTTTGGTAAAACGAGATACGGCAGAAACTGCGATCTGGTGGAAGGTTTTGAGGTTGTACTCCCGAACGGAGAGATTTGCCGCGTTGGTTCCATGGCATATGACAACACATATTTTGGCCCGTTCTATCGCTATATACACGGTCCGGATCTAGTAGGCCTGTTTGTGATGTCCAATGGTGCATACGGTATTGTAACGAAAGTTGCCTATATGTGCCAAAAGAAGCCTCCTGAATGGAGCGGCGCAACTTACTACTGGAAGGAAGAGGATGCAGATAAGCTCACTGAGGTTATGCTGGAATCCACTGCGATGGAGCTTTATGACATTCACCTGAATGATAAGTGGAAATATGATTTCACAGCTAGTATCGGCTCCCGGGGCAAACTGAAAAGCATGTTGCCTGATGGCGCATATTTTGTACTTCAATTCACCTTAAATGGTTTTAGCAAAGAAGAGCTCGCAGCTAAAGAAAATATTGTGGAGAAACTTTGCAAGAAGTACAGCGGCGTCAAGCTTGGTTCTGAGGTAGGCGATACTTTCTTTGGTAAATGGCCCACATTTCATGCACCAGTTATTCATCCTTTGATTTATGGCATGTGGGACGTGCTCTACGATATGCAGAAGGCGAACTATCACTTCATATATGACAGTATAAACTACCCCACGTCCAAATTCCCAGAGGTATACAATAAGCTGAAAGAAGTCAGTATGAAGTATGACCTTTGGGGATTCCCTAGAGTAGCAGTATACGACGGCTTCCCTATGAGATCCCAGGTAATTTGTTCGCAAACATGGGCATTTATCAATACGCGTGAAGAATACTGGCTCAATCGTATGTTCCAGTGCCGTGACGAATTTAGAGAGTGGTTTGGCTCTGTTGGAGGAACACATCAGCAGCATCTGCCTCCTGTAATTCCGGAATATGGATGGGAAAATCAAAAGAGTGACTACGAATTGCTCCGAGTAATCAAAAAGGCACTTGATCCCAACAACATTATGAGTCCGGGCACATTTTGAGATGAAGGGGTGAGACAGGATGGATTATAGTAAATGGACATTAAAGGACTTTAAGGAATGGCAAGATATGTGCATGCATTGCGGAACCTGCGTCGCTCGTGGCCCTATGATTCCACATAACAATCAGGTTTTACCGCCTCCCGAATGGCAGTCACCGGACCGCAAGTGCCCTTCCTTTGAATATTATAATTTCAAATCACATACCGGAATGGGACGACTCCTGCTTACAGCATCTGCGTTTCGTGACGGCACACCCATTACAGATGACCTAATCAACATCATGTACACTTGCTGTTCATGCAACATGTGTAATGAGCTTTGTCCAACATACATGCCCATGAGCGTTATGCTTGCCATGCGTGAGGAAATCAACGAGCAGGGTCTGAAGCTTCCTGCGCCGCTGCCTGAGTTATACGAAAACATGGAGGAAAAGCATAATCTGTTTGGCTTGGAACAGCGTGCCAAGACCTTGCCTGACCTGCCCAAGAAAGGCAAGAATTTGTATTTTACTGGATGCTACACTTCTTATCTGTTACCACAAATTGCCCATGTCAATGCCAGCTTATTAAAAATGGGAGGCTTGGATGTCTGCCATTTAGGTATTGATGAACATTGTTGCGGTGAAGTTGCAAAGCAAGCCGGAAATCATAAGCTTTTTGCCAAGATAGCTGAAGAGAACGTTGAGGCTGTCAAAAAGTCCGGGGCAGAGCGCGTGATCGTAAGCTGCGCGCATTGTTACAAAACGTGGAATGAAGCTTATCCCAACGTTTTGCAGCAGGATCTGCCTTTCGAAGTCTTGCATGTGACGGAAGTGCTTGCAGAGCTCCTGAACGAAGGAAAACTGAATCCCGAACATCCAATCAAGAAAAAAGTTACGTATCACGATCCTTGCTTCCTTCGCGGTAAAGACAATACTTCAGCACGTACAATTCTTAGCAAAATCCCCGGTTTGGAACTCAAAGAAATGGATCGCTATGGCAGATGGTCCTACTGCTGTGGCGCCGGCGGGAAGATAGCCCTTAACTGTTATCCCGATTTCGCAGCATCTGTTGGAAGCGAACGCATAGAAGAAGCTAAGAAGGCTGCTGACGAAGTAATAACAGCCTGCCCGGTTTGTTTTAACCAGATGCGTTATACTGCAAAGGCAGATAAAGTAGAACTGTCCGTTGAGGATATTTCTATCCTCCTAGCACATTCACTTGGAATTGATACAGAGTTAAATGAAGCGTATAGGGGGGACAAAAATGAGGCCCAGAGTTGAAAGAATTCCGATTGCGGCAGCCTTACCAGTTGGCATGCAT
>JAQVPO010000233.1 GCA_028702015.1 Synergistaceae bacterium
TAGGAATATAATACCTTTGGTGGCACTATTAACATTCATAATCTTAATGGAGGCAAGAGAGATGAATTTTAATTTTTTACAATTAATTTTTTCAGTTATTTTTGGTTTCGTTCTATTTTTAGTTTCAGCTGCTGAAGCATCAGAATATCCTGTTTTTGTAGACTATGAGTACGGAGATCTTAAGGAAGTGATAGTTGGACTGCCATACGGCATGACACCCTCACTTGACGCACCCTGGTTCGAAAACGCAATGAAGGTACTGCCCGCTGATGAAGCTGAATATGCCAGAAAAACGGCTGGCATGCTCTGGACTGATATGATCGATCCAAAAACAGGCAAAAGCGAATCAGAGATGCTTGAAGAGGAAAATCTTGCATTTATAGCCATTTTAAAGTCCCTTGGAGTCAAAGTCTATCGTCCAAAAGAAATAACTGTTGATTTTATCAGGGGAAATTATGGTTCTGACGTTCTTCTCAACGGATTCAGCCAGGATTTTCCGCGCGACAACATGGCAGTCATCGGAAACAATCTTATAGAGTTCAATCTTCGTACACCCATGAGAAAAGTTGACATTTCAGGATTTAAGGAACTTCTCCTGGATAAGTGTTCAAATGGAAAGGTCAGGTGGTTCTCAATGCCGCACACAGAGCTGCTTGCCACTTCAGACACGGGGACCCCGTGTCTGGAAGGCGGAGACGTCATTGTACTGGGAAAAACTATCCTTGTAGGCAACAGCAGGAATCCAAGCGTAGGATCGAACGAAGCAGGCTTCAGATGGCTGAAAAATATATTGGGAAGCTCTTACAATGTTGTACGTGTCCCGCTTAGAGAGGACGTCCTGCACCTTGACTGCGTGCTCTCTGTACCAAGGAACGGTCTGGCAATTGTCTGCGAGGAAGCTTTCGTTGAAGGAATCCCGGATCATATCAAGGATTGGGACCTGATCAAGGTCGGCATTGAAAGCGCTCAGCGGCTGGCAGTAAACGGGGTCCCTGTCAACAGCAAACACTATATTCTCTCCTTCAACGAGCATAACGACAACAAATTTATTCAGTCGGAACTCGAGAAGAGGAATATAAAAGTCTACAGGGTATTTTTCGGAACACATAACGGGCAGGGCGGCGCACTCAGGTGTGCTACACAGCCAGTCATAAGAAAACTAAAATAGCTGCCCGGAAACATTTTTCTATCCTCCTGCCTTGTATTGCCCGATCATTCGGCAGGAGGATTTATCCTTCAGTGGTCTGATTTAAGGCCCGCTCCGCACATTGTAAGGAGACTGTCGGGAGTTTGTCCGTTGACCTCGCAATATTTCAGGTATGCGGCATAGTTTGCTGCAGTGGTATGTTCGCAGTAGATCCCTTTTTCTGCAAGCACCGACCTTGCTTCAAGGATCCTGTCCTCGGGAGCTGTTATCAGCCTTACACCATATCTGTAAATGTATTCAAGGATCTCTTCCCCGCGCGCCGGACGCCCGATCGCTATACCTTCAGCCAGTGTCGGACGGAAATCCGCTTTCACAGGAACTTTTTCTCCCTTCTTCGCGGCCCTTACAAAGGGATCGCAGTTTTCGCTCTGTATAGCCACTATATTTGGCATCTTCCTGATCACACTGGCAGAAAGAAGCTCTTCAAGTCCTTTGATCGCTCCAATGAATAAAGTACCGTTGCCCAGAGGGATAAAAACATTCTCAGGGATCCTTCCCAGCTGTTCGTAAACTTCGTAAATGTAGGTCTTGGTCCCCTCGTAGAAAAAGGGATTATATACATGGTTTGCGTAGTATTTCCCCTCCTTTTCCACCTTTGTCCTGCATGCGTCAGCACATTGGTCACGCGATCCATGCACTATGTTCACGCGCGCGCCGTGTGCCTTTATCATCTTTATCTTTTGGGGTGACGTTCCCTCCGGGACAAATATCTCACATTCTATCCCGCATCTGCCGCAGTATGCCGCCACGCTGTTGCCGGCGTTGCCGCTGCTGTCCTGTACCACGGAATCGACTCCTATGGCTTTGCAGTGTGCGATCAGGACCGCTGCCCCTCTGTCCTTGAATGAAAGAGTGGGCATAAAATAGTCCATTTTGAGCATAACATCATCGCTGAATCTTATTACAGGAGTCATGCCCTCGCCCATAGTGACTTCACGCCAGCTTTCGTCCTCCAGCGCCATGAACTCTTTATATCTGAACATGCTCCAGATGCCTTTATCTATAAGTGAGTGATCGAATCGAGGCGGCTTGTGCTCCAGCTTCCAAAGCCCCCCGCATTCACACTTTGGCTTTAGGGTCCTTATACTCTCTTTAGTGCCGCACTTGCCGCAGACAAAGTTCATTTGGGGACCTCCGCTACAGCCTCTATCTCCACAAGGCATCCGAAATGGAGCTTTCCGGATGGCACGACACACCTTGCCGGCTTGTGATCTGCGAAATATTCTGCATAGACCTCGTTTACTTCATCCCACATATCAATGTCAGAGAGATAAATACGGCACTGCACAACATTATTTCTGTTCAGTCCGGCCCCGTTAAGCACTCTGTCCATATTTGCAAGTGCCAGTGCAGCATGATCCCGCACATCTCCTGACGCTACCTCACCGGTATCCGGGTTTTTGGACAGCTGACCTGAAATATAGAGCATTCCGTTTGACAGCACACCGGGACTGTAATGCCCCTTATTTTCTTTTTTGTATTCAGGAATGATCTTCTTCATTTGAAATGCACCTCCTGTCATTACAAAGCATAGCCTAAGTCTTTCCAGTCAGCCAGACTATAATTGGACATAATAAACGCTCCTATTATAAACAGGAAAAAACTCGGATGAGAACATATAAAACATCACTGCAGAGCTTGGAACGGTTACTTGATATTATTCTATAAATATTCTCCGTTGAACCCTTAAAAACAAATAATGACATTAGAACTTTAGCGTATTATAATGCCATTGTCTTGACACTTTTTTGGGGGGTCTGTTATGAAAAAAAACATCATATATCTATTTCTTTGTCTTTTATTCTTCTCTATAGCGTCGCCGTCTCTCTTGTTC
>JAQVPO010000234.1 GCA_028702015.1 Synergistaceae bacterium
ATAATACTAAGATTGATCTTCCAAATAGTATTGCTATTAATATATCAGTTCATTTATTTATTAGAGTGTATACTATTAAGACTAATGACATGATATCGTAAACTTGAGGTGATATTTATGGAGTATGTTGATTTTGGAAAAACAGGGTTAAGGGTATCTCGTTTTGGGCTTGGATGCATGAGGTTCCCTGCAGATGAAAAAGAAGCTATAGAAATGGTCAGGTACGCGATCGACAACGGAGTCAACTACATAGATACTGCGTACACATATCCCGGGAGCGAGCAAATAGTCGGAGAAGCGCTTAAGGATGGTTACAGGGAAAAAGTATGCCTTGTTACAAAATGTCCGGTTGCCATGTCTTCATGCCAGAAAGACATGGAAAGATATCTCGACGAGCAGCTGAAGAGGCTCCAGACAGATTATGCAGACATATACCTGCTCCATAACCTAAGCCCCGCAGTATGGGAAAAAGTTAAAAAATACGACGGTGCGGACTTTCTCGACAAAGCTGCAATAAAGGGGAAGATAATCCACAAAGGGTTTTCTCTTCACAACAGCTTCGAAGCCTTTAAAGAGATAATAGATTACTATCCCTGGGACATGACTCAGATACAGCTGAATATTCTTGATGAAAAGAATCAGGCCGGCGGTGTAGAAGGGCTTCGTTATGCCTCATCTAAGGGACTTCCTGTCACTGTAATGGAACCCCTGAGGGGAGGTTCGCTGCTTAAGGATGCTCCAAAAGCCGTTCTGGACCTGGTCGAGGGATATCATGAAAAACGATCACTTGCAGAATGGTGTTTCAGGTGGCTTTATGACCAGAGGGAAGTGTCTGTAATTCTTAGCGGAACAAGCAATATGGAACAGGTTAAGGATAATTTGAGGATATTCACCGATTCTGCGCCGGGCGTAATAAGCAAAGATGACAAAGATCTTATCTCCATGATGGCAAAGGAGTACGGAAGCAATGTCACCATACCCTGCACTGACTGTAAATACTGCATGCCCTGTTCTCACGGTGTGATGATAACGGCCGTTTTCACGCTTTATAACAAATATCGGAATACTTTGGAAGGATCGGTAAAAGATCATTATAGAGAGGTATTTTTCAAACCGGGGAGGGGTGCGGACAGATGTGTTTCATGCGGTGTCTGCGAGCTTCATTGCCCGCAGGGACTCAAAATAAGGGAACTTCTCGCAAAAGCGCATGATGAACTTCTCAATTAGCAAATTTCAAAATTAATTGATGACGCAGGAAATCAAGAAAAAGGGGATGAAAAAAAAATGAAAGGTAAATTTAAACTGCAGGATGACCTTGTCTACAAGATGCCGGTCCATTTTGGCGGAGAACCCTTTTACCCCGTACGTACTGTTTACGGAGACATGACCTCTGTCTCTGTCAGTTTTGAGACTGATGAGGAAGTGCTTTCAAAATTGATCCCTGAAGATTTCGATATTATAAGTCCCACGGTCAATGTTCAGTTTGCAGAATGCCGTGATGTAGACTGGATGTCAGGAGGGGAGTACCGACTGATCCAGGCAGGAGTTCCTGTCAGATATGTTAAAAATACAGATGTTATCGATGGAGAGTATGTCCTTGTGATCTGGGAAAACAAAGCCTGTCCGATAATTGGCGGAAGAGAAGAGGACGGAATGCCAAAGATTTATGCTGATATTTCCTCATTAAGGCATTACGGAGACCATTGGTTTTCTGCGGCCAGTTATGAGTGCAATACTTTTTTGAAGATCGACCTGAACAGAGAGAGGAAGCTGCAGGAAGAAGAGCTAAAACTGCTGAATGAACATTCAAAAATGAATTATTTTGGATGGAGGCATATCCCGCAACTTGGCAAAGGGGGAGCTGCCTTGAGCCATGCGACACTTTATCCCCAGGAGGTAACCTTTGAAAAGGCCTGGATGGGAGAGGGGAAGATCGAATGGCAGAAGTTTGATCTGGAAATGAACATGTTACAGTTCAAAATAATTAATTCGATGTCTGAACTTCCTGTGCATAAATATGCAAAAGCGCTGATGATGAAAGGGGCTGCAAGGCTGAACGTAGGCGATTCAAGGTCATTGGGGTAAGCGAATTATCATTCTTACAATTATCGAAAGGAGAATGTCATGAGCGGATATTTTGAAGATAAAGTCGCGGCAGTCACGGGCGCAGCTTCAGGACTTGGCTTGGGGATCACTGAGGAACTTCTGAAAAGAGGCGCTGAAGCTGTATTTATGGGGGATTTTAATGAAGAGGGGCTAAAACGTGAATCGGAAAGACTGAACACACTTTATCCCGGCAAAGTATTCCCCGTTATTACTGATGTCACGAAACTCGAACAGGTACAAAAACTAATTTCAGATGCAAAAAAACATGCCGGCCATCTCGATATGGTTTTTAACAATGCGGGAGCTGGCCTCACACTTCCGACAGAAAAGATCACCATCGACATATGGAAGTTCATAATCGATCTGAACCTGATGGGAGTCATCCATGGCACTTACACTGCTATCCCGATACTGAGAGAGCAGGGATTTGGGCACATAATTAACACAGGCTCAATAGCTGGAAAGATCCCTGTACCTTACCAGGCTGTTTACGCGGCTACCAAGAGCGCGGTGATATCGATGACGGAATGTCTCCAGTACGAACTGGAAAACGAAGGACTGCAGTTCAGCGTTTTTTGTCCGGCGAATGTACGGACCCCGATATTTGCGGGAATAACTCCTCCCGCTGATTCAGTAAGCGTAGAAGATGCCGTGGAATATATATTCTCTGAGATAGAAAAGGGTTCTCTTGTGATAGTCTTCCCTGAGTCTGCAAGGTCTGCAGACTATCTTTACAGGGAAAAGAGGGACGAGTTCGACAAGCTGATGAAGCATCTCGCCGACGAGAGGCGGGAGAACTACCGGACCAAAGGCACATACTGTTAAAAGACTGCATTTGCTTAAATCCGTCCTTCAAAAGCCCGGCATTTTATTTTAGCCGGAACCGGACCTAAGGAGGTTTTGTCCATGTTTGGCGGGTGGTCTTCAAAA
>JAQVPO010000235.1 GCA_028702015.1 Synergistaceae bacterium
CCAAGGAGCTTGAAATCAATACACTGATATTTGTACCAAACGCGTGTCCTGAAACAAAGAAAACCGCCATCAAAAGAAGGGGCGGAGAGTTTGTTGAACTTATAGTAACCGACGGCGATTACGACTTTGCAGAACATTCAGCATATGAACATGCTGATAAAAACAGAATGACATATGTTTCATCATTTGAAGATCCTACAGTCATCTCAGGACAGGGAACAGCAGGCTTTGAAATGTTCACGGATGAACCAGATATAGAACTTCTTTTAATTCCAGCCGGGGGCGGAGGCTTGATGAACGGGATAGCCATAGCTGCAAAGGCACTGAACCCGGATGTGGAAATATGGGGAGTTCAGTCTGTGGCATCCAACCCATGGGTAGTCTCATGGCCAGATGGTATAGTAAAAGAGGTTACATATCTGGATACTCTGGCTGACGGCCTGGCAGGATATATTCCGCAGAGCCTTCTATCTCTGGCAAAAAAACGCGTGACCGGAATTCTGGAAATTACTGAAGATGATATAGCCAAAGCGATCGCATTCCTGCACAGGGAACATCATCAGGTCGTCGAAGGCGCCGGCGCCGTAGGAGTCGCTGCACTGCTGGCTGGCAAAATTGATCCGAAGAAGAGAAAAACGGGCATTGTTGTTTCCGGAGGCAACATTGACGAAGAAAAACTGAAGATGATTTTATCTGTATACTGATATTTTATATAGCAACACAGATGGAATAAGATAAAGGAGACAGTCCCGGCATTCTCCGGGACTGTCTCCTTTTGCAGAATCATTACAGATTCTATGTTTTTCTATATATTTAGAAGTTACTGTGCTTTTACAAGAGGGAGATCTGGGTTTCCAGCCCAGGCCTGAAAACCTTCATCGTAGCACTGTGATTTGTGGAAGCCTGCGTAACGCAGCGCCATTGTAACAAACGCTGCTCTGACCCCAGCAGTATCATAAACAACTATTTCACTTTCAGGAGTAATAGAGTATTTTTGAAGAAGTGCAACTATCTCTTCAGCTTCTTTGAAGTGGTACTGATCCTGCACAAAATTCTGCATCTCAATATTCACGGCATCAGGCAGGTGACCGGCCCTTTTTTCCTGGAAAGGCCTTATTTTGCCCTGGTATTCTGCCAAGGTACGAACATCAAGCAGGACAAGACCGTTTTTACCAATATTATTATTGATCCAGTCAGTGTCAACAAGATAGTGCTCCTTGTACTTAGAAATAGAGAAAGCAACAGCCTTATTCCTGTGCACTTTTCTTGAGACAGATCCGCCCTCGTTCTTCCATGCGGTAAGGCCGCCTTCAAGTATTTTTGCATTCTTTATGCCGCTCATCCTGAGTATCCAGAGCACCCATCCGCTCTGTCCCCATCCGCCTGCGTCGTCGTATACCACAACCATTTTTTTGCCGTTTATGCCAAGGGCTCCTATCCTCTTAGACATCGTGGCTGGTTTCCATATCGTACCCCACTTAGTAGTACCGGTTGCTGCGTTCATATTTGCAAAATATGTCCAGCTGGCGTTAACAGCATTTGTGATATGGCCTCCGGCGTAAAGGCTTTCCGGCCTTGCATCCACCAGGATCACATTTCCCTTGTTCTTCTTCAGCCACTCTGCAGAGACCAGAAGCGATCCTTCCGTCTCAGGCTCGCCAATTTCCATCGGGGATGGTTTCAACGGCCTCATCTGAGGGACTGCAACGGCAGTGTCATTCTTCTCATCTGACTGAGCTTTGGGTTTCTGAACTGCGTTTTCCTGCGTTGCAGACAACTCGGTTTTTGGCTGAACTGCAGCAGATGGCTGAGATGTGTTGTCCGACGATGAGAGAGTCTGTGCTGAAAGGGAAGGTGTCATAATGCTCAGAAGCATGAATGCTGTCAATATTGTGCTGGATAGTTTTTTCATATTATCATTCCTCTCATACTTGATGCTCTTCATATCAGATATATGGAATCAATATCCAAGTCAATATCATAACAAAATAAAACTTTTTTTAATCTGCCAAAATACTGTTTTAAACATCAATTCCAGTTATCATATATCCATTGGGAAGCTCTTTTCGCTTCGTTGAACTCTTCCCACATTTTTCGTTCTTCCTCGTCACCTATCTCAATTATTATCTCATGCCGTCTTTTTATCCATTCTCTGAACTCCAGCAAGGCGTCATGCCTTGCAAAGTGCTCAAAAACAAGATCAAACTTCGGAATTCCCCACAGCATATTTGGTGCCAGAGCACCTGCTCCTACCAGCCACGAAGTTGCATCCTGAAGCATTGTTTTGAATCCTTTTTTGTGTTCGACCCTGAGAAGCACAGCCCTGTGCCCTCCTGTAACTGTCTCTGATACCATGTTTACTGAATCCTCTGTGCAGAATACTTCGGTAGAAAAACCAAGCATTGCAGGAACAGGGTTAAAATCACTTTCAGAAGCAATAAGCATATATCTGACAGCGTCAGAATGTAAGGCGAGATGTTTCAAAACCTCCACTGAATCTGAGGGAGTCCTTCTTGAGGTCGTAATATAGAGATCGGCCCCTTCCTGTTCAGCTATCTTCATTATATGTCCGATCTGCTTTTTGATCCATACCGGCGAAACTGAATAATTATTGTCATTGCCGCCTATAAGGATAGACCATATCTTCGAAGAATTGGCAGGATATTCCTTTAACAATGCTTCGCCCTGCTTTTTAAGCTCATCCTTCATTATCGAATTAGGCGAGCCAAGTGTGACAAAAACATTCGGTTTTCTGTCAGGATAGTCATGTTCAGGCACTATTGCAAAATCAAAGGGACCTGTGCCTACAATTCCTGGCGTCATCACAGTAGCGCAGGCACACCGCCATATATAGCCAAGTGCAAGATTGTAAGGCGCGGGCGTGCTGCCTGCAGAAATTATAAGAGCTTCCTTTGTTCCCTCATGTATATCACTCTCTGCGAACCACTGGCCTACCATTCGTACAACAGCATCTCCATCAGCCATAGAGAGCCAGTCCCTTGCATCTCTCCTGTTACCCTGTATCAGTTTTC
>JAQVPO010000236.1 GCA_028702015.1 Synergistaceae bacterium
AGCATGGAGGAGCATCTGTCCCTTCAGATAGCTACCTGTCCAGATATTTATGACCTTCCCATGCCTTATTCATCTGCCGGATTCTGGTGTTCTTTTCTGGATGACAAAGGCTATATGAATCTCTCTGCAGAAAATATAGCCCTGAGGCTCGGGGTGGATACAGAAAGAGCTTTCAAATACATAAAAAGCCTGCAGGGATACGTTGACCCGCCGGGGCTTTTTGCTTTCGGCCTGAGGGATTGTCTCCTGATACAGCTTGAAAGGGCAGGTCTGCAAAAAAGCCTCTCATGGTCAATATTGACAGATGGATATGAATATCTTGCAGAAGGACGTTTTTCTGATCTTTCAAAACTAATGGACTGTGACCAGAAAGCCATAGAAGAGGCATTGAGTCTGCTTCGAAAGCTGGATCCCTCTCCCGGAGCAAATTTTTCTGCTGCCGCGCCAGCTTATCCTGAAATTGAATTTACAATTAAAGACGGTGACCCGTTTCCTAAATTACTTCTGGAAAACCTGCCCTCTATAAAGAGCAATTTCGGAGATATGCCGCTGACTGTCAACGAACTTCTTGAAGAAAAATGGATATCCCCTCTTTGGTCCAGGACAAAATTTACGCTTACACGGCTGGGAATGAGATACAGGATGCTTATGAAGATCTCGCTCCTGATATCAGATGTACAGTCTGACTTCCTGAAAGGAGAGAAGGCTGATCCTTCTCCTCTTACTTACGGTGATGCCGCAATAAAGCTTGGTGTGAGCACCTCAACCATATACCGGTCTATAAGCGCTGCATGGTGCCGTGTCTCTAAGAGGACCATCAGAATGAGCACATTCTTTTCGAGAGGACTCTCGTCACGTCCTGATATGAGCATCAAAGAACTTAGATCTATGATCATTGTCCTGAATAAAAAAGGGAAAAATGACCGCGCGATCGGTGAAATGCTTGCAATGCCGAGAAGGACAGTATCATATCACAGGAAAAAAATGGGCCTGCCAAGAGCAGCAGGCAGTTAGAGCGACTCAATAATATCAAACGTGCGTATTCTTTATTAACGTGCGGAAAACGCACACCCGGAGGATTTTTCGATTTTTTACGAGCTGTTTCCTGAGAAAATATTACTTTTCTTTTAAAATAACCAGTGAGAAAATTCCTAATAAAATAATTTAATTTAAAGCTATTTGCTGCTGTTTTATATTTTTTTGCTTTATGTTATGCCTCCGTGCATTTATGGCAACAATTTTGCATGTATTTAAGCAGGCGTTATAGCTTACTTAATTTTGGAGGTGCTGAATTATGGAAGGAAAGGCAAAAGATTCTGGATCAACAGCAAGCGTTCTTATAGGAGCAGCATTTTTGATGGCAACTTCGGCGATAGGACCTGGATTCCTGACGCAGACAGCTGTTTTCACAGATAAGCTTAAAGCGGCATTTGCTTTCGCAATATTTATCTCAATTCTTATCGATATTGTAGTCCAGATGAATATTTGGCGGATACTTGGAGTCTCAGGCAAGCGTGCCCAGGATGTCGCAAACGAGCTTCTTCCGGGGCTGGGGTATTTTCTTGCCTTCCTTGTTGCAATGGGCGGACTTGTATTTAACATAGGGAACATAGCAGGTGCCGCTATGGGACTTAATGTCATGCTTGGAGTGCCGCTTGTGCCTGGTGCGGTCGTAAGCGCATTTTTGGCAGTGATGCTTTTCCTGAACAAAGAAATGGGTAAAGCCATGGACATGTTTACGAAAGTACTTGGTGTCATGATGATCGCGATGGTCCTTTTCATGGTTTTTAAGACGAATCCTCCCGTCGCCCTGGCTCTTAAGGAAACCGTCCTGCCGTCTACTGTAGACTGGATGACGATCCTTACTTTGGTAGGAGGTACTGTCGGCGGGTATATTACTTTTGCCGGTGCTCACCGCATAATCGATGCAGAAATTACCGGAATGGAAAATCTGAGCAAGATCTCGCTAGGTTCTGTCAAAGCTATTACTATCACAGGCGTTATGAGTTATCTTCTCTTCCTGGCAATACTTGGCGTAGTCGCATCAGGAGCTGTCCTTGACCCGCAGAATCCTCCGGCGTCAGCCTTCCTGATCGGAGCGGGCCAGATCGGTTACCGTATATTCGGTGTGATACTTTGGTCTGCGGCTATTACTTCTGTTGTTGGTGCGTCCTATACATCGGTATCTTTTATCAGGACGCTTTTTGTTAAAGTTGAGCAGTATTCACGCTATTGGATAATAGGATTTATCTGTATTTCAACAGCAATTTTCGCAACGATGGGAAGACCGGTAGCTCTTCTTATTCTGGCAGGTTCGCTGAATGGCCTGATACTTCCTGTCTCACTCGGAGTCATGCTGCTCGCTGCTTATAATAAGAAAATAGTCGGTGATGCTTATAACCATCCTAAGATTCTTGCGGCGCTCGGATGGATCATGGTCCTGTTCACAGCATGGATGGGCTTTAAATCATTGACCGGGATAGCAAAACTTTTCTCATAGTGATGCAGGGATGTACAATTACATGGGAGAGAATATTTTCTCCCATGTAATTATCAGCAAGGAGTGATATAAATGTCATTGTATGTAAGGGAACCTAAGTATCTTACTGCAGGGGAATCCTGTGTAGTAGTCGAGTTTGCGGACGAAATAGACAGGAGGGCCAACGATGCAGTTATGGACCTGAAAAAGCATCTTCTTGATCAGAAAAATATCCCTATAGTGGAATGTCTGCCTACATACAGGTCACTTGCTGTCTATTTTGATTCAACTGTCGTCAGCGCGGGTGAAGTCATTAAGGAAGCAAAGTCGGCTCCGGAATTCTATGGAGAAGAGGGCTCTGAGTTATTTACAGAGATATCGATCCCTGTCTGCTACGGAGGGGAATACGGTCCCGATATAGCAAATGTTGCAGAGCATGCAGGGATATCCGAAGAAGAGGTAATAAAGAGGCACAGCGCAAAAGCCTGCCATTGCTACATGATAGGATTCATGCCAGGGTTTGCCTATCTTGGCGGTATGGATGA
>JAQVPO010000237.1 GCA_028702015.1 Synergistaceae bacterium
ATGGGAGATGGGAAAAGCAATGAATAAGGCTTATTACATAACTGCTGAAAAACTTGCCGGGTCAGGCTGCTCTGCAATACCGAAGGAACTGCTCTCATCAGCCAACCTGATTTACAGCTCCCCTGCGACTCTGGCCTTCAATTCACCAGGCGCGCAGGGTTTTGGTGTTAAACGTGCGGGACTGGCGATCCCCGGTTCGGTCATGCTGCTTGTTTCACCCGGCTGCTGCGGAAGGAATACAACAATGTTAAGCGAACTGGGCGGATACAGCGAAAGATTTTTTTACATGCTGATGGATGATACTGATATTGTAACAGGGAGGCACCTGACCAAAATCCCCGCTGCAGTGAAAGAAGTCTGTGAATCCTGTGAAAAAACGCCGTCTGTGGTCATGATATGCATAACCTGTGTTGACGCTTTGCTTGGAACGGATATGGAGCGCGTGTGCAGAAAATCCTCACAGGAGGCTGGAATACCTGTCCTGCCATGCTATATGTATGCGCTGACGCGTGAAGGCCGTCTGCCGCCTATGGTTGCTGTTCGTGAAGCTGTCTATTCACTGCTGCGGCCTGCTGAAAGAAAACCGGATGCATTAAATATCATGGGATATTTTGCCCCGCTGGATGATAACTGCGAATTATATCCTTTGCTCAGGCAGGCTGGGATAAACGATATACGCGAAATATCCAGATGCATGGATTTTGATGAGTATTCAATGATGTCACAGGCAAATTTCAACATTGTACTGAACCAGGAAGCAAGGCACGCTGCGCAGTATATGTATGACAAACTCAATATACCGAGTGTTGAACTGAACAGAATGTATCAGATTGACAAAATAAGGAACCAGTACCGTCTTTTGGGCAAGGCTGTCGGTGCGTCCTTTGATGACGGAAAGTATTATGACGAAGCGTCAGCCTCGATTGAAAAATTCCGGAGAAAGCACGGCAGCTCAGTCTTTGCAGTAGGTGAAATGCTGAATGCAGACCCATTTGAACTGTCTCTTGCGCTTATCCGGTACGGCTTTAAAGTATCCGAGATCTACGGCACGGCAGGCAGCGTTAATTTCGTATATATCAAAAAAATTGCACAGCTCAGCCCTGATACAAAGATCTATTCCAACCTTTCGCCGACGATGCTTTATTACAGTTCGGATGATGAGGATATTGATGCTGTTATTGGAAAAGACGCTCAATATTATCATCCGGAATGCATGGGCATAGGATGGAGCGACGAATGCCAGCCGTTCGGATACGCGGGGTTAAAAGCGCTTTTTGAAGCACTTGATGAAGCGCTGGAGAGGAATGGTGCCGAATGAAAAATCTGCTTAAATATCTTTCTCCGTTTGCTCCCGATATATCCGGTGCCGTTTCAGTGCTTTATGAGATGGACGGTCTTATCGTAATCTGTGATGCGGGAGGCTGCACCGGCAATGTATGCGGTTTTGACGAACCGCGCTGGTTCCGCAAAAAAAGCGCTATTTTCAGTGCAGGCCTGCGCGATATGGATGCCATACTCGGGCGGGATGACAGGCTTGTCTCCAAGCTGCAGGATGCTATGTCAAAGACAGACAGGGAGTTCATGTCCATTATAGGGACCCCGGTGCCTGCAGTAATAGCCACTGATTTTCGCGCGCTGAAGCACATGTTCAGAAAAAATACGGGAATACCGGCAATAGCTGTTGAAACAACAGGGGTAGGACTGTATGACGAGGGCGAGGAAAGCGCGATGCTGGCACTTTTCGAGCTGTTTGCCGAACAGGCGCTTCCTGTAAATAAGGGCTCTGTAGGTGTTCTGGGTGTGACCCCATTAGAATTCAGCAGCCTGAGTGCAGGTGAACTCATAGCTGAAACACTTGAATGCGGAGGCTGGAACAAAGTTTTCTGCTATGGAATGGGAAGCGGCCTTGAAAGTGTCCGCAGAGCTTCTGCTGTTGAAAAAAACATAGTTGTTTCTCCTGCGGGACTGAAAACAGCAGAGTATCTTAAAGTAAATTTCGGAACGCCCTATGCTGCTGTCTGCCCGTTCATTCCGGCAGAGCTGAAAAAATCACTGCACGGCCTCAAAGGGAAAAGGGTCCTTGTGATTCATCAGCAGATCATGGCAAACGCTGTGCGCGGTGAAATATATAAGAACGATGATGCCGACGTAACTGTCGCGTCATGGTTTATGATGCAGAATGATCTGAAGGATGAAAAAGATTTCAGACTTACTGACGAAGAGCAATTTGCAGAAGCTGTGAAAGACGGCGGGTATGACGTTATCATCGGGGATATTTTTTTAAAACGGACACTTAAAGGATATAAAGGTGCCTTTATTGATTTTCCGCATTTTGCGGTCTCCGGCAGGTTTGAAGAATGAACGTCCAGACAGCGGAGAGTGTGCTGAAGGAAACTTCTTCTCTGATAATAAGGATCTACGGTATTGTCCAGGGTGTCGGCTTCCGTCCCTGTGTAAGCAGGATCGCCGACAGATTCGGCATCATGGGAAGTGTTGCCAACAAGGGGTCTTATGTTGAAGTTCACGCCCAGGGGGATGAAGAAAGACTTCAGGTATTTTTGAAAGCCCTGAAGAAAGAAGCTCCCGAAAGGTCCAGTATTCTGAAGATAGATGTAAATGAAGCTGACGAGGCGCCTGCCGGTAGTTTTGAAATCATTGAAAGCGAAAAAGAGGCCGGGGACATATTCGTCTCGCCGGATATTGCTACCTGTGACAAATGTATTCAAGAGCTTTTTGATAAAAATAACAGACGCTATCTGCATCCCTTCATTAACTGCACTGCGTGCGGACCTAGACTGACGATCCTTGATTCGATGCCTTATGACCGTGTTCGTACAAGCATGGGAGAGTTCCCAATGTGTGAGAAATGTGAATATGAATATACTCATGCCGAGACCAGAAGGTATGACGCGCAGCCTGTCTGCTGCAATGACTGCGGTCCTCAGGTATATGTTCTTGGACGGTCTGAGTGCGGCGCAGATGCCATTACACACATAAGGCGTGCCATTATGGAC
>JAQVPO010000238.1 GCA_028702015.1 Synergistaceae bacterium
ATTCTGAAGACAGAAGGGCAGTCAGGTAGGCAATTTTATTGACCTGAGTTCCCTTGACATTGACGGATTCATCGTTCAGCAATCCACAGTTTGACATTACACGCCAAAAAGCGCAGTGGCCTTCCCAGCGGCAGACATAACGTCCCATTGATTTGACCTGATCCTTTATTCCCAGTTCTTCAGCCAGGACAGCTGCATCTCCGTTTGGGAAGCACTCCAGTTTTCCGCCGAGTTCGTCAATCGACAGAGTGTGAATGTTTTTGTCAAAGAAAATCTCATTGGGGGCGATATCAACCATAGCTCCGTTGCTGATTATTCTGGCGGGGCGATTATATGAGCGTATTACACCCTCTATTGTCCATGTGAATTTGTACTGGAGCGGATTCTCAGCTGCTTTGCGGTCAGGGAAGCCTGCTCCGTATGAAATAAAATCATCAACCTTATCAAACTGGCGGACAGCTTCACCGGCCAAAAGGAGGTCAAGGCCAGGATCAAGGCCGCACTGTGTCAAAACTACAATGTTCTTCGCTGCTGCGGCTTTGCGCAAATTGTCCAGACGCTGTGCCTGACGTATTCTTGACTCGTCATCGCTGCAGAATGCTCCCATATAGGAAGCGCAGGCGTAATTAACTCCTACTTCAACAGCCAGTTCAGCCATAGGAAGCGCAAAAGATCTGGGGAGAAGACATATTGCGATATCCACACCCTGCATTGCCTTTTCAATAATAGCTTTATCTGTTGCAAGTCCTGCAATTGGAGTTATTTTTGTATCTCCGGAAGAATATTTCTTCAGTTCATCGTTCAGGTCGGGGCGGTTGTCGAAGACCCTAACCTCTTCAAAATTACCAAACTTGAGCAGATCATATAGTGCACCGTGTCCCTGCAGACCAAATCCCATAAGTAACGCTTTTCTTTTTTTCATTGTATACACACCCCTAATCAAATGTATCCTTTATTGCAACTTGTATTTTAAACATGTATACATTTTCTGTCAAGGATTTTAGCGTTTCTTGGAGGGTTGCCTTGAATAAAAACAGTGTGTTTGTAGAAAACAGGTTAGCATATCTTAGTATGTGACAGATAGCGCCTTAATTCACATTAATTATGAATGTTTTAAGTGAATTAAATATTAAGTGGTTCGAACACTTTATGGGGAATTTTTGTGTGAATTACGTCAATAATGTATACATTTTTGGGTGAATATAGTGACGATAATTAATAGGGTGTGTACATGTCATGGCTGTGCCGTGTACATTTGTAGAAATTCTTAATAAAACAATAAGCAGGATGCTGTGATAAATCTTTCTGTCAGCATCTGTATTGTCGCAGCAGGCAAAGGTCAAGTACCAGAAATGCAAGAAGGATATTGCAGGACTTTTTGAAATGCGTATATTGATCGGGCCGTGAAGCGCAGGTAAATAAGCATACAGAAGCATAGATTGACAAAGAGATAGCGACAATGGCTGAAGGTGTATTAAAGCAAGCCGCCGATCTCCGTTTTATGCCGTTGAATTTTTCAAGAGACTGATAATGAATACTACTCTTTACTTCTCTCCTGAGCCTAGCTTTTTTGATCTTTGCCATGCTGCGTAATAAGATTCTTTAACAGCGGACCTGAAGCACATTCTATCCATTACCCGGAGGCTCTCTACTGAAGTTCCCGCAGGCGTACATGCCTGAGTGATCAGCTCCTTGATGTCTGTGCCGCTTTCTTCCCACATTTTCAGACAGCCTTTTATTGTCTGGAAAACCATTTCAACGGAGGCTGGGTAGTCCATACCGCATAGCACAGCTGAATCTATCATGGAGTCGAAATAATAGAGAAGCGGGGCAGGGCTGACTATGGAGGTAAATATGTCTATTTTATCCTCCGTGACGCTGAAGCATCTGCCAAGCGCATCAATCAGAGCGAGCACCTCTGCTTTTTCTTCAGGCAGGACACTGCTGCTGAACGTCAAAGGGACAGCACCCTCTCCGACCCGGCTTGGCGGGTTTGGAAGGATTCTTGCCGCCTTCACATTGTCAATTGAACTTTCATATAGAGACAGAGGTATCCCCGCTGCTGTTGAGATCAGGATCTTGGACCCCATATTTACAGATTTAAGGTCATTTATAACGGCAGGGACGACACCGGGGAGTACGCACACAAATATTATGTCCGACATGTGCGCTGCATCGATGTTGTCACTGGCAGCGCTGATCCCATATTTTAATTTTAAGTCTGCGATCCTTGAGATATTGGGCCCTGATACAACTATCGAAGAACTGTCGGCAGTCTTGCTTGATATAAACCTGCTGATCAGGATTTCAGCAATATGACCTGATCCAATGAATGCAATTTTTTGCCCCACCATGTTCACCTCCAAATTTTCTGTACAAAATACAGAATCAATGAAATACATACTGGTATTATAATAGTTCAGTATTTTTCAGGCATCCTTTGCCGAAGAGGAGTTTTCATAATGAAAATAAAACTGGTCCGTAAGGACTTGTTTATACTTATAGCTGCAGTATTAATTATATTTTTTTTCTTTTTTTGCGGCAGGCGTTTTGCAGCGGAGTATTTGCTCCCGCTGATAAAGCATTTTGACAGGATAATCAGGTCTGCAATGATCGATCTGCGTTCTAACATGACATTCCGGAAATTAATTTGGTTTGCCGGAATTTCTTTTGTTTACGGAATAATACATGCTGCTGGGCCAGGACATGGGAAAGCCCTCTTCTCAGCCTTTTTTATAAACAGAAAAGGAAGCATTGCTCAGGTATTAACAGCTGCAGCCTCATTAGTGCTGACCCATACGCTCGTATCTGTCTTTATTACCTTTCTTTTTATATCGGTACTTAAAAGCACTGATGCCTTTTTAAAAATACGCATGCAGGGTCTTCTCATGTGGGCAAATGGCTTGCTTATACTTGCCGTAGGACTGTTTCTGCTTTTTCAAAAGATTATTCAGGCAGGAAATAAAGAGAAGAGACACCAGACTTCTGTCAATAATTCGCAC
>JAQVPO010000239.1 GCA_028702015.1 Synergistaceae bacterium
TAGTAACACGTTTTTCTGACCAATAATTTGACTTTTTCCTGTTTATGGAAACGGTCAAATGTTTACCCAGAGTTTACTTTGACACGGAAGAGGTCAGAAGTTCAATTCTTCTATCGCCCACCATATTTGTAAACCACTGACGGGCTTCGGCCCGTCTTTTTTTATGAACATCACTTCACTGCTTAATAGTGATTCGTGAAAATTTAGAAAAAATAGCTGTTTATAGGGAAGAGGGATAGCAGGTTCTTTTTTGTGTTCGCTTTTGTTATTTAATAAGAGATTAATGAGCGTTAATTTATATTTAGTAACCTTTTTCAGCAATTGCAAGCCTGATTTTCGCCGGTTTGAGGCTGAACGGCAAAAATCAGGCAGAACAGTTCAGGCTTATTTGATATTACAGTTTTTTCAGCAGCAACCTGCCTATAGCTCTGTTACCTTTTGGTGAATATGTACATTGCGCATCTTCATTTCTTCTATAAATCTTTTAACAGCCTTGTGATTCCTGCCTATTGCTTCAGGTGGGTTCACACCCGGCATATTTAAAATGCCTTCTGCGATCAGGCGTCCTACTATGACACATGTAAAGCCTGTAGTTCTTGACATCGACGGGAATAGTGTCTTCATGTCCCTTTCATCATATAGACTGTACTGATATTGGACCCGTTTGGAATCCTTAATTCCGGTAACTTCGATATAGTAGAAAGTGAATTCATTTTCTTCTCGACCAAGCTCCATTGGAGGGTAGGCTAACGCAGCAAAGAAATCTCTTGGCCTTATCTTTGTCCCTTTGATGTCAACAGGTTCAAGATCAAATAAGCCTATCTCCCTCAGGAATTCCATCCTGGCGGCAGTTCCTGGATATCTGAGAGTGTACTCTGTTACATTGGGACTTGGAATCGTGTCAAGAAGCGTCCTTGATCCATCAGTAAAGAACCCTTCCATCTGGGGAAGCTTTACTCCGGGGATATCAAAATTCACTATCTTGCATCCTGATAGTGCCGGCATAGTTATAACATTGCCGTTTCTTTTTGTGCGGGCAGGCCTTACATACTCCTCGATCAGGTCATCAGGCGAAAATACAAGCTTGTAGTTATACGGCTCCTTAGGTTCTGCAGGAAGTCCGGTAACGTAGTAAGTAACGTCCTCAACTTCATCCAGCATATCGCATGCATAGCCTATAAGAATGCTGGACGAGCCAGGCGCCACTCCTACGTCTTCAAAAGAGGTCACACCGTATTTTTTAGCCTCGCTGTCCCAGTCCCTGTAATCCTCGCCCATGAAGGATATATCGGAAATATTTACTCCGGCACGGATCACAGCACCCAGCATCTGAAATCCCATCGAGCCCGGAACAGCTCCTATTACAAGATCCTGACCCTTTACGGAATCCGTAATTGACTGCGGGGAGGCAAAATCCACATCATCCTTTGTTATTATTTTTCCTTCGGAGGCCTCAAAAGTGCTTTGCAGCTTTGTTTTATTCTGATCGCAGACTGTTACTTCATAGTTCTCGTCTGCGGCGAGATCAAGTGCCATTACAGAGCCGACAAGGCCGTTGCCTAATACCATTACTTTCTTCTTCATTGCTATGCCTCCTATGAGATTATTAATAGCCATCCTTTGTATAGAATACTTTGATGCCGGTATAGGCAAAGACACAGGCCACTATTGGGTTGACCCAGTTGAGGATTGCCCATGGACCATATGTCATGGTTGCTATGCCAAGTGTTGCGGACATATATGCGCCGCATGAATTCCATGGGACAAGAGCAGAGGTGAGCGTGCCTGAGTCTTCAAGCGTTCTTGAGAGCATCCTAGGAGCAAGTCCCGCTTCTTCATACGCCGGTTTAAATAGCCTTCCTGGAAGTACTATCGATATATATTGATCTCCAGCAAGAATATTAGTTGCAATACGCGCCACAACGGTAGCTGTAATAAGATTGCCGGTATTATGAAGCATTTTTACTGCAGCATTCAATATAACATGCAGATATCCGACAGCTTCAAGCATACCGCCAAAGCCGATAGCAAACCAGGCAAGTGAAATGGTCCATAACATATTCTGGAGTCCGCCTCTTGTCAGCAGGCCGTTCACCATTTCCGCAATTTCCTTGCCGAAGACGTCGGATGACACTGCGCCTTCATAGCCGTATTGTGCTGCGCCCAGTACGTCAACAAAACTTACTCCCTGAATGAACATACCGCAGAGGGCTCCGCTGACAATACCAAGCATCATGCCCGGTATTGCCGGTACTTTTAAGATCGCAGATCCAATAACTATGATTGGCGGAAGAAGAAGAAGCGGACTGATTTTTTGGACAGAGGCAAGCGATGCCCTTATTGCGTCTACCCTCGCGGGATCATAGCTGCCGCTTAGGTCTACTGTAAATGAGAGAATAATAAATACCGCTAGTGCGATCAGATAACTCACCCCTGTAGTCGATACCATAGCTTTGATATGATCGTAAAGCTTGGCTCCTGCAACTGCTGGAGCAAGATTTGTCGTGTCGGAAAGCGGGCTCATTTTATCACCAAAGTATGAACCGGAAATAATAGCACCTCCGGTTATCCCGACTGGGATGCCAAGGCCCGCGCCTACACCTACAAGCGCGACACCTATGCTTGCAGCTGTGCCCCACGAAGTACCGGTGGCAAGGGAAACGATACTGCACATCAGCATGCTTGCTACAAGGAAGGTCTTAGGGGATAGTATGGCTAGACCATAATCTATCATTGTAGTTATAACTCCGGAGATCATCCAGACTCCCACAAGAATACCGACCATCATAAGAATTAAAAATGCCGAGGTCGTTGCGTTGACAGCTGAAATATATCCGTCTTCCATGATCTGCCATTTGTTTCCAAGTCTGAGCCCCAGGACTGAGATGCATAGAATACACATGAACAAGGGTATGTGCGCATCCTGCTTTAGTGCTATGACACAAAGCGTTACTATGAGTGCCATAGCAATAACAACTAATATTGACTCCGTTAGACT
>JAQVPO010000240.1 GCA_028702015.1 Synergistaceae bacterium
CAATTGTGCTTTTGGTACTATCGCTGGGCTTGAGCGGCAGCATTATGATCATCAGTTCGGTACGCTGTTCAGGAAAAAGGACGGAAGCGATTATCCTCCTGATTTTGCTGCTATTGGCGAAGCATACGGCATTAAAGGATATCAGATAACAAAGGCCGCGGAGTTCAAGCCTGTCCTGGAAGAAGCCCTTGCTTCCAATAAACCTTGCGTAATAGATGTGAGGATGGAAAACGCCCCTGTAATTACAGGAGGCTGCTGGAACATAAATGACATTTACTGCAAGCGCGGAGAAAGACAGACGTGGCGCCAATGGTCCTGGGAAGAACAGGAGCCTTGGTATATGCCTGAAATCAAAGAACAAAAAAATAAATAAGATTATTTATTAAAAGTCTTGTACATGGAGATGGCTCAAATGGCAAAACATGAAGTTACCCCTGAACAGATCGCAAAATTGGATGAAATTTTCATAAGGGCGAGGAATGCCGAAAAAGTAATTGAGAACTATTCGCAGGAACAGGTCGATCGTATGTGCCGCTGTGTTGCATGGGCAGCAGGCAATCCGAAGACTTTCAACGAAGTCTGCGTTATGGGTGTCGATGAATCAGGCGCAGGAGACAGAAATGGACGGTACGGTAAACGCCATAAGATCCTTGGCGTGCTTCGTGACGCGCTGCGCCAAAAGAGCGTTGGAATAATTGAAACGATTCCGGAAAAAGGCATCGTTCGCTACGGCAAGCCTGCCGGTGTTATAGCATCGCTAACTCCAATGACTAATCCGGAACTTACACCGATCGTAACTGCAATTTATGCGCTTAAAGCCAGGGATGTTGTTGTGTTTTCTCCCCACCCCAGGTCAGTAAGGACGACAAATAAGGTTGTACAGATCATGCGTGACGCGCTTGCCTCAATTGGAGAGGACCCTGATTTCATCCAGTGTCTGGAAGAGGTCAACATGTCCCTTGTTGCTGAGACAATGAAGCGCTGCGACCTGATCCACGCTACAGGCGGGCCTGCGATGACCAAAGCCGCTCATAGTTCAGGAAAACCGGCATACTGTTCCGGAGCAGGCAATGCAACTATGGTATACGATGAAACAGCGGATCCCGAAATTGCGGCGCGGAATACAAGGATCAGTAAAACCTCTGATTTCGGTTCAGGGTGTTCTGCGGACGGGAATATCATCATCAGCGACAAGATTTATGATGCGGCAGTTAAGGCTTTAATAGAAGAAGGCGGCTATCTTGCGACTGATGAACAGAGAAATGCCCTGAAGAAGGCGATGTGGGATGAAGAAGGACATCGTATTGTGGCTACTGTTGCAGTAGCGCCGCAAGTTCTTGCAAAAGCCGCAGGGTTTGAAATCCCAGATGACCGTAAATTTATAATGGTCAAAAGCGAAGGAATTGGTAAAGAGTTCAAGTTCAGCGGAGAAAAACTTACGACACTGCTCACGCTCTATAAGTATGAAGGAGAGTTTGAGAACGCCCTCAGGATGGTAGACGAAATTTATAAGGTTGGCGGGAGAGGACACAGCTGCGGTATATACAGCTGGAATGACGATCATATCAGCCGGTTGGCTCTCCGCGCGCCTGTCACACGTGTAATGGTCCGCCAGCCGCAGTCTAAGGCAAACGCCGGGAGTGCTGAAAACGGCATGCCGATGACATCAAGTATGGGCTGCGGCACATGGGGCGGAAATCAGGTTTCGGAAAATATCGCCCTTAAGCATTATATGAACAGCACCTGGGTCGCGAAGCCGATTCTTAAGGACCAGTTGTCAGAAGATATTTTGTTCGGCGAGTTTTATGATTCAAGCGTGCAAAAAGATTAGGAATTAATTTGCACCGGCAGGCCTTGGTATTCCCAGGGCCTTTTTGTTTATTCGAACTTAATAATCATTCATAAGAGGTGCTCGATGGACAGCTTGAGATCCTGGTTTTTCTTTGCACTGCTTGCTCTTGGTTTTTTATACAGCGGTCTGATCAGAATATCCGGTGTAGTTATACTGCCTATTGTTGCAGACTCTCTAGGAATCTCTGCATCTATGGTGGGTTTTTTATCAAGCTTGTTTTTTTATACCTATGGACTGAGTTTCGGAATATTAGGCCCTTTTGTAGATAGATTCGGTTCTTTCAGGACCTGCGGAATTACCCTGCTTTGCGCTGCGGCTGGCTCTTTTGTACTGATGTATGCAGACACACCGATGCTGATTGGATTAGGCAGAATTATTTCAGGTTTCGGACTCGCCAGCACGTTTACAGGTATTATAGTATTTTGCGCGGCGGCTTTCCCTGCCGAGAAATATTCTATGTTCGCCGGGCTGTGTCTGACAATTGGACATTTCGGCACAATACTGGCAGTTGCACCCCTTGGAAGCGCTATAGATGTTTTTGGTTTAAAAACAGTATATTTATTTTTGGCTCTCTTTCCGGCGATATTAGGACTTGTCCTGTTAGTGTTCCGAAGCTATGACCCGTCATATTCAAAATCCGCTGAAAACATCCGAACAGCGCTGTTTGGGAATTTTGTTTCGGATATAGTGAAGGGAATAAAAACAGTCTGGAGCCTTAAGTCACTGCGTATAGTCGGGCTGGTATGGGCCTTTTCCTCTGCCTGTATAATAACGCTGCAGGGACTGTGGGCTGTGACATGGATACAGGCATCCGCTGGTGTTTCAGCTGATATTGCAAGAAATTGCGCTACGTGGATAAGTATCGGAATGGTTGCTGGCCCTGCCGCAGGCAGCGTGATCACTTTAAGAAATGTCAGCGGGAAAAAGATCCTGATGAGCTTCAGCGTTATGATCCTGCTGAGCTGGCTCTTTTGGTGTCTGGCTTCATTTTTTAATGCCCCGGTATTTATGCTGGCAATATCGGGTCTCCTGCTTGGTTTTATTGTCGGGATGGGGTTTGTCTATATGTGCAGCATGACCAGAAAACTTGCCCCAGATGACAAAGGCGGTACCGCTGTCGGCATAATCAGCATGAGTATGT
>JAQVPO010000241.1 GCA_028702015.1 Synergistaceae bacterium
GCTGCTCCCGGATCTGCGATCATGGAGATCGCGGCTGTGCGTGACATTGTCCTTATATCACTTCCGGAGGATGTTATCGACAAGGTATGCAAGCAGCACCAGTTCCTGCTGAATTACACGATCGAAAAAGGGACTTATTCAAAACAGGATCAGCCCTGCAGAACCGTGGCTGATGCCAATTTCCTGGTCGTAAACGAAAAAATGACAGAAAAAGTCGCCTATGACTGCCTTAAAACTTTCATCGACAAGAAAGAAGAGATGATGAAGGTCACTCCTCACGCTGCAAACTTTGTTCCGAAAAAGGCTTCTTTGGGGATCATTCCGTTCCATCCCGGAGCAGTCAAGTACTTCAAGGAACAGGGAATAACAGTTAAGTAGGATACCCCGGCTTATAGTTCGATCTCAGCGGGGAGCATCTGCTCCCCGCTGATTTTAGAGACCTTAGATTACGGGAGGTTTGTTTAATGGCTGATGAATTTGATCTGCACGGATCAGAAGATACGGAATCTATCGATATTATTCCTGAGATAGCTGAAGATCCTGATGAAAGTAAAAAAAGAAGACTTTCCGGCTGGCAGTTTTACCTTGTTGCCGGCATTGCGATTACGGCTTCCTGTTTTCATCTTTACACAGCGGCATTCGGGCTTTTTGCGGCAATGACACAGAGGGCGTGGCACTGGATGTTCATGGGGACGCTTCTCTTTCTTATATACCCGGCGTCACAGAAAAAATGCAGTAAATTAAAGATAGACATCTGGGACTGGATACCTGCGGCCCTGATGATACTTTGCTGTGCAAATATATTGCTGAATTATGAAGCTATTGCTGCGAGGGAAGGATCAGCTCTCCCGTCTGATATCTATCTGGGATTGGTAATGATAGTGCTGGTAATAGAGGGAACTCGCAGGGCCATGGGCTGGCCTCTTCCGATAATGGCCGTCCTGGCTCTTTCTTATGGTGTTTTTGGACAGTATATGCCAGGTATTCTTGCCCACGCAGGCTTTTCTTTTGAAGAACTGGCTCCCTTCATGTATCTTCGCACTGACGGTATTTTCGGAGTGCCTCTGGGGGTTTCAGCCTCCTTCATATTCCTTTTTGTGCTTTTTGGCTCTTTTCTCAGTACGTCAGGGGCGGGGCAGTTCTTTATAGATCTTGCTGTAGGGCTTGCCGGAAAGAGCCAGGGCGGTCCCGGCAAAGCGGCGGTAACAGCCAGCGGGTTCATGGGCATGGTCTCCGGAAGTTCATGCGGCAATGCTGTTACTACGGGAGCATTTACGATCCCCCTGATGAAACAGTCCGGATATTCTCCCGAATTTGCGGGAGCTATAGTGGCTGCCGCTTCCACAGGGGGGCAGGTCATGCCTCCTGTAATGGGAGCCGCCGCATTCATAATGGCGCAGTTCCTTGGGGTATCTTACTGGGAGATAGTTATTGGAGCGGCTATTCCGGCAACGCTCTACTTTATTTCCATCGGAGCAATGGTCCATCTCAGGGCAGGTAAAAAACGTATGCCGAGACTTACAGATGAGCAGCTTCCTAAAGTAAGGAAGGTTATCCGACACGGATGGCATCTTCTGCTTCCGATAGCTCTGCTCGTTATGCTGCTTGCATTCGGCTACTCTCCCACGATGGCGGTCTTCTGGTCTATAGTCTCTCTTGTTGTAGCTTCATGGCTTGGAGACAAGGAACACCGTATGACACCCAGGAGGGTCATAGACGCAATGATAGCAGGAGGAACCGGCGCTGTTGATGTTGCTGCCGCCTGTGCCTGTTCGGGTATCGTCATTGGTATCATAGCTATCACAGGGGTCGGACTTGCATTTTCCTCCTTTGTTCTGAGTATGTCGCAGGGCATACTTCCTTTCGCCCTTATTCTTACAATGATAGGGTCAATAATCCTGGGAATGGGAGTTCCAACAACTGCCCAGTATATAATTACTTCCACACTTGCAGCTCCTGCGCTATCACAGATGGGGGTCCCGATGTTCTCCGCGCACCTTTTCTGTCTTTACTTCGGAGTTCTAGCAGATGTTACTCCCCCTGTCGCGCTTGCAACATATGCCTCCGCCGGGATAGCCAAGTCAGAACCGCTGAAAACGGGGTTCACTGCTCTTCTTACAGCAGCGGCAGGATTCATCGTACCTTACATGTTCATATATAACCCCGGACTGCTGCTGCAGGGGAGCGGTCTTGAAATCGTTTTTGCCGCACTGACGGCCCTTATTGCTGTAATAGGCTTATCAGGAGCTGTGCAGGGATATCTGTTTGACGATCTCAACCTGATAGAGAGGTTCTTTCTGCTGGCAGTCCCATTTCTTATTATCTATCCAACAAAGATTTCAAACATCCTCGGCGCTCTGATAGTTTTAGCAGTGTTTGCAAAACAGAGAGGTTTTGGAAGGAAAAAAAATAAACTTGAGGGAGGGACCGTATGATGACCAAGAAAATTATCAAACCGGTTGTCTCTGCACAAGAAGCAGTTAAATGTATTAAACAGGGAGATACGATAATGGTGGGAGGGTTCAACTACGGAGGCATACCATATTCCCTTGTTGACGCGCTTTTTGAGGCCGGAACAGATCAGCTTACTATGATATCGAACGATACGGCATACGAGAATGTGGGCCATGGAAAGCTTGTCGCAGCCGGCAGGATAAAGAAAGTGGTCGCATCTCATGTGGGACTTAACAAAAAAACCGGTGAATTTTTCAATTCAGGAAAAATGGAACTTGAACTGACTCCGCAGGGGACCTTTGTAGAGAGGATAAGGGCCGGAGGATACGGTCTCGGCGGTTTCCTGACGCCGACAGGAGTTGGGACCATCGTTGAAGAGGGCAAGCAGGTGCTCGAAGTAAACGGCAGAAAATATATACTGGAACTTCCGCTGAGAGCAGACGTATCGCTGGTAAGGGCACATAAGGCGGATCGTATGGGCAACCTCGTCTACAGGGGTACAAACCAGAATTTCAACCCGGCTATGGCTACAGCAGGG
>JAQVPO010000242.1 GCA_028702015.1 Synergistaceae bacterium
TCTTGATCTCCTTTGGACATCCGATCCTCATATCAAATATCATCTCCCATTAGAATAAGATAATGAAAACCGTTACGAGCAAATCATACCATAATATTCAGAATATTACATTATGTACCAATTTTTGGAAATCATTATCAACTAAAAAGACGCCAATGGTCACTTTGTTTAGTAAAACGAGCAAGATATTATAGTAGATTCGAATATATTTATATTTTAATATGTAAGGTTGCACATTCCTGTCTATTCTCAAACAGATGATACTCTCGTAACAGTTTCATTTCTCCTCGTACCATTTTATTCACATCACCAGAAATCACTATCATTCTTTAGCCTGATCGCCATTCAAAAAGATCAGTAATGGCTGATATCAGATGTCAGTTATTGTTTCTTCAAGGACTATGCCTTCACTCATAAGTTCTTCGAGGACAGATTCATATATTTCTTTTGCCATTGGTGCATGCAAGCCGGGAGTTCTGATTTTGCCTTCGAGGATATATCTGACAGCAATTGCCGGAGGGATGCCGGTCGTCCTTGCAATAGAGGTCCAGAGACCAGGAACACCGAAATCTATCAATGTTGATTTGTATTGTTTCCTTTTGCCACCTGGGTATTCCCCAACAACCTCATCGCATAGGACTACCATATCTCTTTCTGATGGACCGAATACCAGTTTTTTATCGAAAAGCAAAGAAATGACATCCCTTGGAGAACAGGACTCAAACGGGAGGATTGTATCCTCAAAAAAACCAAGCCATTCCATACGGAGTATGAAGGACGACCACGGCTCAAGACCTAAACGTTTACAAAGAGCTTCCCTCGGATCTCCTGGATATCCAGCCTGGATTGAAGTAAATTGTGCGATGCTCATTCCTTTTGTTGGCCTTACATCAGTCTCAAAAAATTTGATCTTGTTAAGGTAACATATAGTTTCACACCATCCAGGGTAACGCAAAGTGCCTCTGTATATGGTTTTTGCTTCAGGAATGCCGTAACCCTTTTTATAGAGAGTAGAATCAGCATTGGCATATGCTTCAAAAACACCCAGATCCGGCACATCATACAGAAAGACATTTTCATAGGTCTCGCCATCAGGCCAAAGAATTTCTTTCTCGTCAATAAGGACTCTCGCAGTCCTTTTGCTGGCACCGATCAGACTCGATGGAGACCATGAAAGTTTATAACCCCACGGGTTAGTATTCGCATCCGGGGCAGGCAGAGCACCGCAGAGAGAGCGGAATGATACAACTTTTCCATTATTACTGTGTATGTGATCTATCGTCTTTGCCGCGGACATGTGATCAATGCCTGGATCCAGACCTAGCTCCACAACAAAAATTAGTCCCTCTTTTTTGATACTGTCAGCGAGTCTTACGGTATCCTCATCAATATATGCTGGATGAACCATATGGACTTTTTTGTCCAGACATATTTTCGACACCCTTGACATATATTCAGGCGGAAGGAAGTTGACTACTATGTCCGGTTTATATTCATCTATGAGGACCGAAGCTTCGTTGCCTGCGTTTACTTTTACAATATCGGAACAGGCAGTAAACTTTTTGGCATAATTAAGATTTTCCTCCGAAAGGTCAGCAGCAACAATCTTACACTGGCATTTCCTGTCAAGATAATCGATAAAGGGCCCTGAAATGCGCCCTGCTCCTAAAAGCAAAACTGTCTTCATATTGATACGCCTCCATTAAATTGATAACTGCTAAAAACTAGTGAACATAAAACGGTTTAACTACACCGATCGAACGGGCTACAAATTCAATGAGTGTAACAAAATCAAATACCGGAAGGTGAAGTTCCTGCCTTATCGGTTCAGAAAATGGCGGCAGATCTGTACACTCAAGGACGAAAGCTCCAATACTTTTATCCTGGGATACTGCTTCTGTTGCCGTACCGATGACATCGTCTGCTATAACATCAAGATCAACATCGTCATCAGGCGCTGTGAAGATCGTGTTCCACTCCGGCGAATTTTCCATCCCTGAAATGTTAAGTCTGATATCGGCTGTAATGCCTGCGGCCCTGAGGTGCTCAAGCTTCAGCGCACTCTTTTTAGCGGTAATGACAGCTATTGATCTGTCTGGTCCGAGCATCTTATGTACCAACGGCACCTGAAGGAGGCTTGACGTAAATACCGGTACATCAAGAGACGATGCAAGCTCTTTTTGGAATATGGCATTGAACCCGCAACTGGTCGTTATTGCCTCGATCCCCTCTGATATCATCTTTTTCGATTCTATTATCATATTTTTCAGTACATCTTCGCTGGGACGCTCAAGAACTGTATGGATATTGGCTCCCTTGATCCTGTTGAAACGTACCGGAAATGCATAGGACTTTGGATTTGTGCTGTTGCCGGGCAATGTTTCCAGCTGAACTAACCCTCTTGGAACTTGCCCTGCTTCCCAGCAGAGGATCGCTATCTTGCCTAAGTCATTATTCATTTTAAACTCCTCCTTACCTGCAGAAGGTGAGGGGGTCCATAGAACCCCCTCTTTTGACATACATTCAATAATCTGATCTACATAGTCATCCCAAGAATAACAAAGAGCACAAAGGCTATTACCGCGGATAAAAGTGCATAAGGCAACTGAGTTACAACATGGTCCATATGATCAGATGCCGCTCCGAATGACGACAGACACGTTGTATCTGAGACAGGCGAACAGTGATCTCCAAAAACTCCCCCACCCATTATTGCGCCTACCGTGATAAAAACTATCGGCCCCAAATTTCCTCCCGAAAGACTGAAAGCTATCGGGATAGAAAATGGCACAAGCAGTGCATATGTACCCCACGATGTTCCTGTGAAGAATGATATGCATGCACCAGCCGCAAAGGTTATGGCCGGCAGCATTGCAGGAGTCGTCCAGGCTTTTGTCAGCTCCATAACATATACCTGTGCACCCAAACTCTTTGAGATGGTATTGATACAGTAGGCGAGAGCCAAAATAAATATAGCAGGAAGGACCGCTT
>JAQVPO010000243.1 GCA_028702015.1 Synergistaceae bacterium
CGCTTTTGCGGAGGGCGCTTGATGATGCGGGGTTTGAAAAGGTAAGAGTTCTGGCTGTCAACTCACAGGGCAGAAATTCTGTCAGATTAAGGCTGTCGCCCAGGGTGATCTTCCGTTCCGCCCGGGCAATGGTATACGGGGATCTCCTGATGAGGCTGCTTTTAAGGACGAGGCCTTATGAACTGAGGCCTGGAGATGCTCTGGAGCGTTACAACAGATGGTCCGCAGCATACCGGCAAACTATAGGCGGAAACAGAGGCAGCAGTTTTGCCAGATTCGTCCGTGATACTGTGAATGATTTTAACAGCATACCTCTAAGCGGCATAGAAAAGCCGAGGATAGGCATAGTCGGCGAGATACTGGTCAAATACCATTCGGGAGCCAATGAACATCTGATTGATTTCATCGAGGCGGGCGGGGGAGAGGCTGTTCTTACCGATATAACATCATTTCTCCTCTACTGTCTCTTTGATCCTGTCTACAGATACAGGTCCCTTTCCGGAAGTTTCTGTTCTTCTGTTGCAGGAAGAGCGGCAATCGCAGCGGTCGAGATCATGAGGAATCCTGTAAGGAGCGCCCTTAAGGAGACCAGGTTCGGCCCCGTACATGACATATACTCAATGGCAGAGAAAGCATCATCTGTAGTTTCCTGTGCCAACCAGGCCGGAGAGGGTTGGCTTCTGACTGCGGAGATGATTTCACTTATTGAAAGCGGCATAAAAAAAATTATATGTGTCCAGCCTTTCGCATGCCTCCCGAACCACATAACGGGGAAGGGGGTCATCAAGGAACTGCGGCGGCGCTACAGCGGAGCCAGCGTGCTGCCGCTGGATTATGATCCGGGGACAAGCTCCGTCAACCAGATGAACAGGATCAAACTGCTTATGTCCTGAAATATAGCCGGGGATCTAACAGTAGACCGAGCTGTCCGACCAGCTGCGCTCAAGCTCTTCCAGTCTTTTGAGCGCCTGGGGCCCCAGCTGTTCCGCTACCTGTATAAGAAGAGTGTTGATGAGCCCAATGGGTATGAGGAGCGAATCTATATGCGCAATGTGCGCGCATGGAGATACTATGCACATATCAGCGGCCCTGGCCAGAGGGCTGAACGGTGAATCTGTTATGGCAGCAGTGAGGAATTTTCTCTTTCTTGCAAGCGTTATGCATTCTACAGTCTGTCTTGTATACCGAGGATAACTGATGCCTATTATGATGCTGTTTTTGGGAGCCGCCACAAGGTGGTTCCCAATTTTATCCGTATTAGGAAGAAAGACGTTCGGAAAAAACCATGAAAGGTAATATTCCATATATACGGCGAGTGTTCTAGTGCTTCTCAGTCCTATTATATATATGGCCTCGGAAGAACATATTTTTTCTGCGAGTTTTTTTATAGATCCATCATCTACTGTCGAAAGGGATTCGCGTGCCTGTTCAAGGTCGCTGTTGATTATCCTTGCTATAAGTCCGCCTGTCTGCGGCTGAAGTTTATGAGTCTGGAGACGGCCGAGAGTCGAAAGCTGATCTTTTGCCTCTTCCTGCAGCGACCGGATAAAATCGGGAAAACTGGAAAACCCCAGGCTTGATGCCATCCTTATGACCGATGCCTCGCTTGAACCGGCATTTTTGCCAAGCTGGAGCGCGGTCAAAAATATCGATTCCAGTTTATTTTTCAGCATATATTCTGCAATCTTTCGCTGAGCAGGCGGAAGACTGCCCAGATTATTCTCAACGTTTTTCCAGCCCATGATCGTTCCTCCCTAAAACATTGAAAATTATACATTATAAACTGCCTTAGTTCAGGCATCAAAATAAAGCATGTCAACTTTATCATAAAAAACGCTGAAATTGACAGTCTTGTTGCACGTTTTATATAGAAAATAAAAAATAAATTGAGAGTTGACAAAAAAAATATTATAAGGTATAAAAAATTGAAGGAAATCCTTCATCGTAAAAAATGATGCACTGTGGGAATACTGTAATAATTTAAGTTAATTACAAGCGTCGTTGTGTTTTTTGAAGTTATTGTATAAAAATAAAAATTTATGCATTAAAAAGATTATGATTTATTTCCTTCAATATAATACCGGGAGGTAGAATAGAAAATGTTACAGCACGCATTCCCTCGCAGTTTCAGGACAAATTATATAGAAGCGGACCATGGAGAGGGTATCTATATATATGATACCGAAGGCAAAAAGTATCTTGACGGATGCTGCGGAGCCCTGATCTCAAACCTCGGGCACTGCAATAAGGAAGTCATTGATGCTGTGAAAGCGCAGTATGAAAAGATAGAGTTTGCCCATCCTTCACGCTGGCGGTGTTCAATAGTTGAAGAAGCGGCAGCTGCTGTTGCAGAAACGGCGCCGGAGGGTCTGGATCAGGTCTGGTTTGTGAGCGGAGGAAGCGAAGCCATAGAATCGGCTGTTAAGCTTGCCCGGCAGTACTTTGTCGAAAGAGACGGACCTGCATCCAGCAAGCATCTGACGATAGGCCGCTGGAATTCTTACCATGGCAGCACCATCGGAACTATGGCAATAGCAGGATCCATGGCGCGCCGCAGGGCCTTCTCACCTCTTTTCAGAGAATCGCCCAAAATTGCCGCTGCATATTGTTACCGCTGTGAATTCGGAGCTGAATATCCCTCCTGCGGCATGATGTGTGCAAGGCATCTTGAAAAAATGATACGGATAATAGGCCCCCAGTACGTTTCGTCCTTTATAGCAGAACCGCTGGTTGGTTCAACGGTCGGCGCTATTACGCCGCCTGATGAGTATTGGCCGATGATAAGGGATATATGCACCAAATACGATGTTCTTCTTATCTCTGACGAGGTGATGACAGGGTGCGGAAGGACTGGAAAGAATTTTGCCGTTGACCATTGGAACGTAGTGCCGGACATAATCGCGACTGCAAAGGGGCTTGCTGCGGGCTATGTGCCTACGGGCGGGATAATCGCAAAAAGCGCTCTT
>JAQVPO010000244.1 GCA_028702015.1 Synergistaceae bacterium
ATGGTTCCCTTTGATGCCTTGTTCCTGTCAGGAAGGCCCTCACTGATGGGATCGAGGCCTGCCTTTGCCAGACTGTTGTTGATCTGATCGATATTGATCATTCTTGCTTCTTCGACCAAAAGGTCACCGCGCAATAAATACGCTCCGTTTCTAATTATCTTCAGCACTGTCCCCCGCTCCTTTGCAAATTTTTGGCCTATTCCTGCAGCCGCATATCATTTATGTTTAAACACAAAGAGTTAAGAAGGCTTTAACATAGAAGAATTTCCGTTCTTTATATAAAAACCAGCAAGCTCTCTGCAGTTTAACAACAGAACAATAAACCCTAATTAGCCTTAAATGTCAACAATGAAATTTATTTACAGAATTCTCTTTTAAATAAGTCAATATAATAAATTTTCATATTTGTTATGAATATTGTGAGCAGTTACGGCTGAATTGAATAAGAAGGCCGCTATATAAAAACCTAGACTAAAAATACCTGTAAATATTAGGAAAATTAAAGACAGTATTAAAGGAACATAAAAATAGCTCTCATCTCACCGTTCCCAAAAACATGTCAAGGTTCAATTTCACTTTACCGGTATTCATGACAAAGATCCTCCAGGCTGCCAGGAACGGCAGTATCCAGTATGTACCTTATTTTTCGAGTATTTGTCAAACAACTGTCAATTTATTTTATTGCAGGAAAAATTAATTCAAAATAAACTTATTTCAAAAGCAGGTACAGATATCTCTTTGACAAATTATTTGCCAGACATGCTATACACTTTCGGCTCAAACGTCAATATAGTTTTCATAATTTCGCTCGTATTTAGAATAGAAAGATAATTTCAGCCAATTTTATTATGCCAACTAAAAACTGCTTTACAAATTACTATCCTGCCGGAGAATATCCCGCACTTATCACATAAAAGAGAGAGAGGGACAAGGATGGCATATCCTTGTCCCTCTCTCTCTTTTATTATTTAAGACATTGTTAAGCCAGTACTCAGTATTGTTTTCTTTTAAGAAAAAGCTTCACTGGCACAGGTGTATTTACAGGTACTGCAAACCTGTTCGAAGCCTCTTCTGATTTTTGGTCCTCAGCTTCAGGCTGAAGTTTTTTCTCTTCATCCTTCCTGTAGAGCACCTGCATGGACTTTGAACCATCGCGGTATATCGTTATACCCTTGCATCCAAGCTTCCACGCGAGCATGTAGGAATCAAAAACATCCTTAACTGAACTTTCATGACAGAGGTTGACTGTTTTTGAGACCGCAAGGTCAGTATATTTCTGAAATATTCCCTGCGTGCGGACATGGGAAAACGGTGAGACATCATGTGAAGTAATAAAAACCGATCTTATCACATTTTCAGGCAGTCCCTCTTTGAGAGCCTCCGCATAATGTCTGTTGACCTGCTTCATAACGACCTTCGTACCGTCTATCTGTGTACGAACACGCGTATGCTCAAGGGCAAAGAGCGGCTCGATCCCCGAAGAACAGTCTGCAAGAAGAGCAATGGTCCCGGTAGGGGCGATACAGGTGAGGGTGGCGTTACGGCGCCCAAGAGGTTCCAATGCCTTTGGTATGCCCTTTTCCTTTCCAAGCTCCACTGATGTTTTGTGCGCGGTATCTTTTATCAGGGACATTATCTTTTCTGCAAGTTCAATTGCCTGATCGCTGTCATAAGGTATCCTCAGGCTGAACAGAAGGTCTGCCCAGCCCATCACGCCAAGCCCGATCTTGCGCGTCTGTCGGACAGCCTCTGATATTTCCGGAAGGGGATAGTTATTTACATCTATCACACTATCAAGGAACCTTGCTGCTATTGCAGTCGTTTCTTTTAATAGCTCATAATCAAATTTGCCATTGCTGACCATTTTGACCAGGTTTATTGATCCCAAATTACAGGCTTCGTTCGGGTACAGAGGCGATTCCCCGCATGGATTCGTACTGGAGAGAGGCCCCAGGTTGGGTGTTGTGTTACCTCTGTTGATGGCATCAAGGAAGATTATCCCGGGATCTCCCGTTCTCCATGCCGTTTCAGCAATTTCGTCCAGAAGCTTCGCTTCAGCACCTTGAGGGTCAGCATTTACTTTATCCATAAAGCTGTCGTAAACTCCCACTGATATATTGAAATTCGCTATTGTTCCGTCTTTGTCTTTACAGTGGATGAATTCACGGATATCCGGGTGATCCACGTTCAGGATGCCCATATTGGCTCCTCTGCGCATACCGCCCTGCTGGACCGTCTCCGTGGCTTTGTCGAAAAGACTCATAAAAGATACAGGGCCTGAGGCACGCCCGTTTGTGCTGTTGACTTTTGCACCCGAGTCGCGAAGGTTTGAGAAATTAAACCCTGTTCCTCCGCCGCTCTTGTGGATCAGCATCTGTTTCCTGATCGCTTCACAGATGCTTTCCATCGAATCTTCTATCCCTATGACAAAACATGCAGCCAGCTGACCATGCGGGGCCGGACGTCCTGCATTCATGAGAGTCGGACTGTTGGGCAGGAACAAAAGCCTGGCCATCACATCGTAGTATTCATCGGCCCACATATACTGGAGCGGCGGTGTTTTTTCCGCAGAAGCAACATGCCGCGCAACACGCATAAGCATCTGTTCCGGAGTCTCAGCCGTATTTCCGGAATCATCCTTCCACAGGTAGCGGTCATTGAGTATCTCTCGCGCTGTTTTATTAAATTCTGGTTTTTGCAGCATAATAATATAAAACCTCCCTTTGATCTTAAGGGCAAATGATTCCCGTCAAATTATCTGACAACAATAATTATAATAACATAAAAATTTATATATGTAAGTGGCAAAACACTATATACATGAGCAACTTATCCACCAAACACTATATATTGTGTGGTTATCTATGTGGATATACTGTGAATGAACGACAGGAACAGCTGCGGACGGATAATTATCTATGCCATGTTTCTTTCGAGAAGAGCACGAGGATCGTGT
>JAQVPO010000245.1 GCA_028702015.1 Synergistaceae bacterium
CAGCTGCTGGCGTTTTTCTCCAGGCAGAGTTGCAGAAAGAACAATAACTGGCACACCATATGCACCCAACCAGTTCAAAACCTTATATAAATATTGGCTCATATAGGCATCATAAGCATGGCATTCATCCAGGATCACTACTTTATTGGCAAGCCCCAAGTGCCTTAGTGCCAGATGCTTTTGTTTAAGGCTGCCCATAAGCACCTGGTCAATGGTACCAATGACAAAGTCAGCAAGAATACCTTTTTTGCGGCCGGAAAACCAATCATGTACTATAATGGCATCATCGCCGGTTTCTTCGCTCTCTTCACCTCCCACCCAAATGTCACCAATTTCTTCCGTTCTCTTTGGGATTTTGTTATACAATTCATTGAGATCCGCCTTGCCGTGTGCAAGCTTTACTGAGTGTGCAACACCGTCATCCAACCTCTCTATCCAACTGCAAAATCGTAAAAACAATCCATTAGCGCTGGCTTGAGTTGGTAAGGCAAAAAACACACCACTTCGTCCGGTTATGTTTGCCGTTAGTTCCGCAGCTGCAAGTGCGGCTTCTGTTTTCCCTTCACCCATAGGCGCTTCTATTATTACAATACCAGGATATAATACCCTTTTAAGTACATCCAAAACAGTTGTTTGTACCGGACGTGGATCAATACTGAAACGATTTCTATAAAAATCACTCTGCGCATAGGCGTTATCTGGCCTCCAGTATTCAGGCAGGCGGAGATGTTTCCATGCAATATTTGCCCGCTCGGTGGAAGACCTGGCACTTTCATATAGTGCTATATAAGGGAAATATGTTTCATTACTTACAATCCAGTCCACCATAATGACCAGTCCACTGAGCAATATCTGGGCTGTGATGTCCGGTTGCCAGGACTGCGCTTCCTGCTTCGATACATCGGCAAGCGTCAGCGCATATGTCATTAATTCTTGCTGCGCCTTATCCCAAGCCTCTTGTCCCTTACCCCAGCCCAAGTCCTTCTTGTATCCTTCTCGAAGGCAATGCAAATTCTGAAAGCTTGGAGGTTGTCCGTGGTGGCCGCCTAGAATTACCGCTAATTTTCGAGAAAACTCATGCCTCTCAAAAATAAGCTGCGAGGCCCAATAATGCCTCGCTACACGGGGATGAATATTATCTGTTAATGGCAGCCCTGCATCAGTTATTTGCTTACGCAGCTGCTCATCAAATTCCGTACCCCTAAGCTTTCCCTGAAATGCCGGTGTCGCCTTTCCGAAATCATGCGCTGCTGCAAGGAAAGTAAAACATGATAAGGCTGAATCTTCCGAATCAAAATCACCTTCTCGCGCCATTTGCAGCCCAAATGAAATTTTACGTTTAGTACAAGCAGGAACCCAATGGTGCCACAATAATCGCGCAATTTCCGCGGCGTCTGACATATGTACTACTAGAGGAAGCCATTGCTCATCTGCGTTGCCTTTGGGTTTCTTTGCCCAAAGGGTTTTTGTCTGCCAACTCAACATCTAAAGACCTCCACTTGGGGATGTTTTTGATATTGCTAAAGCAGCAAAAAATATTGAAAATTTATTTCTTTTTATAACATCCTTAATTTTCTTTCTTATATCTTTCTATATTTTAGTATATATTTCCTGTCTATTAGAGCTTATTTTCAAAAATGGTTTTTTGTATGACAAAAGGAGACAAGGAGACAATTAACCTGTCCCTGTCCCGTTCTGAGCGATGCTATTTCACTCTGCACTATTTCAGCAGTTGATTATTCTGGAAAATATCTTTCCATGGGTCATTGCGGCTGATTCTCTGAAGTGCATCTTTCATTTTAATGCCGTCGGGAGCAATAGTATCGAGTTCATCCCAGGCGATGGGCATAGATACACTAGCCCCTTTTCTCGCTCTGATGGAGTAGGGAGCAATACTGGTGGCACCTCTGCCATTGCGCATCCAGTCTACGAATATCTTACCCGCTCGCTTGGCTTTTCTGACATTGCTTGTATAACGGTCAGGCCACTTCTGCACCATAACTTCGGCCACTCCCTTTGCGAAATCGTAAAATGCATCCCAGGAAACACTAGGTTTTAGGGGTAGGACCACATGGTACCCTTTACCGCCGCTAGTCTTAAGGTAGGAATTGAGCGAAAGTTCAGTAAGAATAGATTTAATGTCTCTTGCACCCTGGCGCACCCTATCCAGATCCATTCCCTCATCAGGATCCAGATCAAACACCATCATATCCGGCTTCTCCAGTTGCTCTACACGGCTGCCCCAGATATGAAATTCCAGTGTACCCATCTGTGCTTCTGATATAAGTCCGGACTTATTCTCAATATAGAAATAATCCTCAGTTTCTCCGTCACTCTTAGGAATCGGTATTGTTGCAACTCCTTGCTGTTCCGAAAGGGGATGCTTCTTATAAAAGCAGGGCTGAGATATCCCCTTGGGGCAGCGCACAACACTTAAGATCCGGTGTTGCACATAGGGCAGCATACGCTCCGCTACCTGTGAATAATAGTGGGCAACATCAGCTTTTGTGATTTCAGGGTCATCAAAGATCACTTTTTGGGGATTAGTGATCTTTATTCCATCGACAATAATGCTATTGCTGTCTGTGCTGCTGCTTATGCTGCTATTTGTGTCACTGTTTATCTCCGTTGGGTTCTGCAATTCTCTTGACTCTTCCTTTGCTTTTTCCATTTTTATATCTCTGGGCTTCTTATCTGTCCGCAGGCCCTTAAAGCTTGCATGCCGTAAAAGGTTATCTTTAGTCCATTCGGTATATTTAATCTCCGCAATTAATTCAGGTTCAAGCCAGGTGATTACTTCATTAGCTTTAGCCCTAGGCGCAGATATAAAGGGAGGCTCCGCTCTTTTTAAATCTATAAATCTGATCTCTAAGTCTTTCATGTCAGATTCACTAAAGCCTGTGCCGGCACGTCGGACATAATTCAATTCGTAATCTTCATAAACTCCCAG
>JAQVPO010000012.1 GCA_028702015.1 Synergistaceae bacterium
TACAGAAGAACCTTCTTTAAAGTTAACCTTCTTTATTTCTCCTGAGACCTGCGGCTTCAGAGAAACACTCTGTATTGCCTCTACTTTGCCTACAAAGCTTCGGCTCGGCGAGAGGTCTTTTGCTGTGACAGTATAAAGAATAACCGCTGGGGCCTGCGGCGGCGTGTTGGCCTTCTTCGCTGCAGCATCCGAATTAAAATGATTTTTCGCTGTAAAACCAATTAGAACTATGATTGCTATTACAGCAAATATTTTTATGATACGGCCCTTATGCTGTGAGTTCCTTATCTGAATTTTTCCGTCTTCCCCTTGTGATGTCATATAACACACCTGCTCTTTCTTGAATAAAAAATATTTAATCTGCCTTATACAAAAGTTCTTTTCTGAAGGCATCACTGATAAAATCTGCGCAACTCGTAAGATCTTCGGCGACAGTTTTACTGAAGACCAATATGAAAAGACCATAAAAGACAGTTGTTATGGCAGCAGAAACATCCTCTGTTTCTATGTCCTTTCTAATTACCCCTTCCTCCTGAGACCTACGCAGAATATCATTTACCATTCTCTTTTCTCTCGTTATCTGATCCTTCAGAAGCAATAAAAGATTCGATCTGACCTCGTCTGGCCATTCAAAACGTCTCAGCATCATGGCATTTATCTTCATAAATCTGTCATTCCTGTCAGGCGGCACAAGTTTTTTCTTATAGTAGTCATTCAGGTCCGCCAATGTTTTGGGTTCACCGAATTTTTCTTCGAACTCCCGCTCGAAAGAAAGGTGTATTTCCTCAATAAGGTTAAAAAGTATGTCACTCTTATTTTTAAAATGCCAGTAAAAGGCACCCTTTGTCATACCTACCCGTTCCGCTATCTCATTCAGAGTAACATCTGAAAAGCTTTTTTCAGAAAAAACATCCAGAGCTGCTTCCAAAAGCAGCTCTCTTGTTTTTATTGAATCTTCCTTGGTTTTTCTCGACAAAATATCACTTCCATATAATTTTTACACAGGAATTATACATACCCTAAGGTATGTATGTCAATCGGATAAATATTATCTTCTTAATTCACTATGAGCTTTGAGAAAAATATATCAGGCATCTAGGCTGTCAGGATTATGCCTGTTTTTTAATACAGCGTCTGCAGTATAGACTGCCAAAGCAGTCCATATGAAGATAAATGTAGTAATTCTTGAGATCTGTATGGGTTCGTTATAGACAAAGACTCCAAGCATAAAACTTAGTGTCGGTGAGATATACTGAACAAAGCCTGTCGTCGTGAGAGGAACACGTGCCGCGCCATATGCGAAAAGTATTAGAGGAATGGAGGTCATTATTCCTGTACCTGCAAGCAGCATATTCGTCAGTCCGTCATACGGGAAAGAAGCAGTTCCTTCTTTCTGAAGAAACATGAGAAATATAAATGCGATAGGAGATACCGTGAGGGTCTCTATGAAAAGAGCAAGATAAGGGGTTACCCTCACCGTTTTCTTAAGCACCCCATACAGCCCGAAGGACAGAGCCAGAGCTATCGATAAAAGAGGTATTGAACCAACCGCTAACAGTTCCGAACCCACTCCAATAAGAGCAAGGCAAAGGGCTGCTGCCTGTATCTTGTTAAGCCTTTCTCTGAAAAACATCATCCCCAAAAACATGCTCACAAGAGGATTTATAAAATATCCAAGGCTTGTCTCCAGTATCCTCCCATGATTGACAGCCCATATATAGAGCCCCCAGTTGAAAGATATGAGAAATCCGCCGCAGGCAAGCCAGAAAACATCTTTTTTCATCTCTTTGAGCATGGTGATGAAAGAAATCCGATTACTGTCCGTTAATATGAGGATAAAGGTAAACAGCACAGACCAGATGACACGATGCCCCAGTATCTCAAAGGATGAGATAGCTTCGAGTGCTTTCCAGTATACCGGCATCGCTCCCCAAATAAAATAGGAAAGAAAAAGAGCAGCTATTCCTTTTATATTATGGTTCACCTGATCAAGCATCCCCTGTCAATATTTGTGCCGAGAGACCTTACAACTGCCCAATTGTACACTATATCCCTGATTTGTGATAAACTTAGCCATTATTCATCTAATGCTTTCTAAAGATGAAAGGAAGTATCCGAAATGTCTGATAATTCAGGACTATCTGCTCTCGGAGCACAGCTTCTTACAGAAGCTGAGAGCATATCCGACGAGATGCAGGAGTGGCGAAGGGATTTTCACCAGTTTCCTGAGCTTGCATTCGAAGAAAATATTACTGCATCCAAAATAATCAAAGTACTCGAATCTATCGAAGGAATGGACGTTATATCAGGTTTTGCCATTCCAACGTCAGTTATCGGGATACTGGGCAAGGACATGCCTGGACCCGCTGTCTTATTGCGTTCCTGTATGGACGCGCTTGCTGTTGAAGAAGAAACCGGTCTTCCGTTCTCTTCGTGCATGCCTGGTCTCATGCATGCCTGCGGACATGATGCTCACATGGCATCATTGCTGGGGGCAGCGAAAATACTCTCACTTCATAGAGATAAACTGAAAAGAAAAATTATATTCCTTTTCCAGCCCGCAGGCGAGGGAAAGGGCGGAGCCAAGATCCTTGTTGAGAACAGGTTCCTGGAAACTTTCAACATTGAAAATGCAGTCGCTTTGCATTGGTGGTCAGAAATACCCTACGGGGAGCTTTATCTGCGCCGAGGAGTCCTGACAGCCCTGTCAGACCGCATACACATTGACATAAGGGGCACTGCTGGGCATGCTGCAGAACCGCACATGACAATTGATCCCATAACAATAGCTTCTCATACAGTAATAGCTATACAGACAATGCTTACAAGAGAGATTGATCCGCGAGATCCGATAGTAGTATCTTTTGGTCAGATCGAGGCAGGTTTCGCTTATAATGTAATACCGGAACAGGTCAACTTATGGGGTACTCTGCGTGCATTCAACCCCAAAATAAGGGATTTCGTACAAGGCAGGATAGAAACTATAGCACCTGCAATTGCTAAAGCTTTCAGAGGCCTGGCCTCTGTAGAATACACCAGAAATTACAGTCAGGTAGATAATGATTCTGAAATGGTAAACAAAGTCCTCCATGTCGGTATTCCGTTCTTCGGTGAAGACGGTATAAAAATGCTGGAGCGGCCGTTGCTCTCAGGAGAGGATTTTTCTTTTTTCAGTTCCTGTGTCCCGTCTGTATTTATGCTGATGGGTACAGGGCTGGAGTATGGTCTTCATCATCCCAGATACGATATTCCGGAAAACATGCTGCCCTTTTCAGCTGCATGGGAAGCATACATGGCATTGACGCTTTAATAGAGTGGAGGGGAAGCATTGGCTCCCAGACTTGAAAATATTATAATATCAAACCTTGAATCGCTTAAAACAGAGCCATTTATATGGTGGCAGAAAACATGGTGGTCAGGAGGCGCATTCCTTGAATTAATAGAAGAATGCGAAAAAGGATTCCGCTCAAGCGGTTTTAAGACCGGGCAAAGAATGGCATTCCTTCTTCCCAACAGCCCTATCCTGCTCGCATCAATGATAGCAGTGTGGAAGCTTGGAGGGACAGTGGTTCCGATAGACCCAAGGAGCGGTTATGTATCTCTGGTCAAACAGCTTAAGCATGCAGATGTCTTTGCTTCAATAACATACAGAGGCTGTTCGTCTATCATACCTCTGATATCAGAAGAGGGTATACCATGTCTTCTGACTTCTCTTGACGCACCTGTCGAAAATCTGGCAGGAAGGCTGTCTGACGAAGAATCAAAAGATACAGCAGTCATTTTCTACACTTCAGGAACAACAGGGGAACCCAAGGCAGTACCGCTGACCCATGACAACCTTTACACAAGTATCAATTCATGCGTAGATCACCTCGGCACTCTTATGGACGATGATGTTTTCCTAAATGCCCTCCCGAATTTCAATGCATTCGGATTTGTATGCGGTTCACTGATGCCTCTGGTTAAAGGCACCTGCCAGGTAGTTCTCCCTACCTTTATGCCTCCGGAAGCAGCAATGGATGCCATGAGAAATGCTTCTGTGACAATCGTTCCGGCAGTTCCAACCATTATTTCCCTGCTCCTCGGCACTGCAGCAAGAGGCATAAACCCTCCGAGAAGCCTCCGATACATACTATCCGGCGGAGACAGGCTTCCTCTGGATTTTGACAAAAGATCACAGGAATATCTTGGTGTCCCAGTAATAGAAGGATACGGACTGACAGAAGCAGCATCCGTAGTATCTATACCGCCGAGCATAGAAAATAGAAAAGCTGGAAGTGTCGGTACTCTTTTATCATGCGTTCAGGCTGAGATAAGAAACGAAGAGGGAAAACCGCTTCCCGCAGGATCGGAAGGCCATCTCTGGATCAGAGGTGACAATGTGGCTAAATGTTACTACCGCAACCCGGAACTCACCTCGAAAAGATTTGTGGACGGATGGTTCGACACCTGTGACATAGCCAAATTCGACGATGAAGGATACCTCTATCTTGTCGGACGAAAGACAGATGTTATCTTCGTAGGAGGCTTTAAAGTATATGCACAGGAAGTCGAAAAAGTACTGCTCGAACATCCTTCTGTAGCAGAGGCTGCTGTGATAGGTGTGCCCCGTTCAATAAGCGGAGAGATAGTGAAAGCATTTATTGTACTGAAAAAAGATGAGAAAGTTACTTCAAAGGAGCTTCTGGAGCACTGCAAGAAAAAGCTCTCTTACTATAAAGTCCCCAGAATTATTAATTTTCTTGCTGAGATGCCGAGATCGTGCATCGGTGAAATTTTAAAGAGAAAGCTTGAAAAAGACTAAGACCTATGTTTGGATTTCAGACAAGAACTATCAAAAATCTCAGCAAAAATGAAAAAGAACAGGTGGAAAATCTTCTTCATATAAACGGTCTGACTTTCGAAGGTACGCCGGACTGTACTGCTGTAACAGAGGATCATGATGAAAGAATAATCGCGACAGCAAGCCTTCAGGGCAAAGTGATAAAAATGGTAGCAGCTGACCCAGAGTGGCAGGAAGCAGGGCTCTCAGGAATGGTGATCTCTGACTTGCTGCGCTATGCAAGGGAAAATGATATATTCCATATTTTCATATACACCAAATGTGACATGGCTGACAAATTTGAATACCTTGGATTCAATGAGCTTGCAAGGACAGAGACAGTTGTCCTTATGGAATCCGGACATCCCTCTTCTGAAGATTACAGAAAAATTCTTCAAGAGAATAATATATTTTCAGGTAAGGGCAATATTGGCGCCGCTGTAATGAACTGCAACCCATTTACACTTGGGCACAGATATCTTATAGAGACCGCATCAAGAGAATGCGAGGGACTGTATGTAATAATCGTCCAGGAAGATCTCTCCCTCTTCCCTTTCCGTGACAGGCTTATGCTTGCAGAAGAAGGCACCAGGCATATTAAAAACGTAAAGTTCATTCCAAGCAGCGACTATGCAGTTTCAAGAGCCACATTCCCTACTTATTTCCTTAAAGACAAAGGCACAACTTCTGTGACTCAGACTCAGGCAGAACTTGATACCACTCTCTTCGCAAACCTCTTTGTCCCTGAACTTTCAATAAAAAAGCGTTTCGTTGGAACGGAACCATTTTGTCCAACGACTGCAAAATATAACGAAATGATGAAAAAGGTCCTCCCTGTCCGTGGCGTTGACGTTGTTGAAATTGAAAGGCTGAAGGACTCTTCAGGAACAGCCGTCTCTGCTTCCAGGGTAAGAAAAGCCATAGTAGAAAGCGACTTTGAAGTTTTAAAGAAAATGCTCCCTCCTGTTACTATAGATTATCTCTCCTCCGAAAAGGGGAGGGACATCATTCAAAAACTGACCTATGAAGAAAACAGCAAAAAATGACATTGAGAATGCAATTAATGAAATACTTTCCAGTAAAGAAGAGAGGGTAAAAATCAGAGATAAAAACCTCTCTGAAAATGTATTTGCCTGCCAGATAACCCTTAACATCCCAGGATATCCCAAACGCATGCTTCACGATGAAAGGGCTTTGGAAAAATTCAGACGAGGTTTTCTTGAAAAATGGGATCTGCCTCCTCTATCTGAAAAAAAGATCACAAATGCAGCAGGAGTTTGCTGGATTGGATTTTTTGCAGGAGATCTGGCCACTGCAAAAAAAGCAAAGGGACTTGCTGTCAGCATAGAGGAAACGACTCCTCAGGGCCGCATCTCTGACATAGATATTGTCACGCAAGGAAAAAGCATTTCAAGATCCGATCTTGGGCTGCCACCGAGAACCTGCCTTGTATGCGGAAAACCTGCAAAAGAATGTGCCAGAAATTGCAGCCATTCATATAAAGATCTTAGGCTTGTTATAGAGGAACTTATAAAAAATATTTAACATCTCCGTAATTTCCTGTCGAAAAAATTTTGCCTAACATGTAAATTAATAACCACTATAAATCAGATTAAGATTTATTCTTGCCTGCTGTTTTTGGAAGGCAGCCATAACTGCCTGAAAGATTCGGTCAGAGATAAAAAATTATATGATATCTGCCGTTTTATCAACATAAATAGTGCGATATAAACTATACTTTATATAACATTTGAATACACTCGGGAGAGGATCCTATGCTGAACCGCCCTGACTGGGACAGTTATTTTTTAATGATAGCAAAGGTAGTCGCAAGCAGGAGCACCTGTATGAGAAGAAATGTCGGAGCTGTTCTTGTCAAGGACCAGCAAATACTCAGCACCGGCTACAATGGGGCACCTAAGGGAATAATACACTGTGAAGAAGCCGGATGCTTAAGGGAAGCCCTTGGCATTCCTTCAGGCGAGAGACATGAGATCTGCCGCGGATCCCATGCGGAGATAAACGCAATAGCACAGGCGGCATATGCTGGCGTAGCAACTGCAGGGTGCTGGCTTTACTGTACTCATGAGCCATGTGTTTACTGTACAAAAGCATTGATAAATTGCGGCTGCAAACGCATAGTTTATATTCATCCCTACCCCGATAAAGTATCAAGAGAGATACTTATGCAGTCGGGGGTTGAGGCTATCTGTATACCGGAAGATATGCTGCAAAAGAATAATTTTCGATAGGAGGAAAAATATAAGTGTTTACGCGCGAAGAATCGATCAAGTTCCTTAAGGAACACAATAAGGAAGAGATGCACCTGCGTCATGCTTACGCTGTTGAAGGTGCAATGAGATGGTTTGCAGGAGAAAATGGAGAAGACGAAGATTACTGGGGGCTGATCGGCCTTATGCATGACATCGACTGGGAAGAATTCCCCAGTACAGATACCCACCCTATGAAGGGCGGAGAAATGCTTAAAGAAATGGGTTATCCGGATGATTTTGTACATGCCGTACTCGCTCACGGATGGGAATACTCTGGCATAAAACCTGAAACACTATGCGAAAAATACCTCTATACAATAGATGAACTTACTGGATTCATCACAGCAGTAGCGCTTGTCCGTCCAAGCAAATCACTTCAGGACCTGGAGCTGAAATCGGTAAAGAAAAAATGGAAAGACAAGGCGTTCGCAAAGGGCGTAAACAGGGAAGTAATCGAAAAAGGATCAGAATTGCTCGGCATACCGCTCGAAAAACTTATTGAACAGACTATTACGGCATTAAGACCTGTAGAAAAGCAAATCGGACTCGGTTCCTGAAGCATCGGAAGCAAAAAATAACGAAGGGAGGATACAAAATGTCAATTTCATTGATACTTGCCGATGACCACCCGCTTACCAGAGAGGGCATGAAAGCATATCTGGCAAAAGAGACAGATTTTAATATCCTTGGAAGCTATGCAGACGGAGATTCAGCATGGGCAGGTATACAGCAGCTTAAACCACAGGTTGCCCTTCTTGATATCAGGATGCCGGGCATAGACGGCGTAGCTCTTGCTCGAAAGATCAAGGATGCATCTCTTCCTGTTGCATCTCTGATGCTGACTTCTTACGATGCACAGCAGTACGTTATGGCCTCACTCAGAGCTGGAGCCCGCGGTTACGTTCTCAAGACAGCGAGCATGGAGACTCTTTCAAAAGCTATCCGGATCGTTGCGCGCGGAGGCTTCTACCTTGACAGTGAAGTGGCAAATGCTGTTGAGCAGGAAGGAGATTTTGTACCAGAGCCAGTATCCGTAAGGGAAAGAGAAGTTCTCCTCCTTGCTGCACGCGGTCTTTCCGGAAAAGAGATAGCCACTCAGCTTTTTATAAGCGAGAGAACTGTGCAGACACACCTGGCCTCAATATATGACAAGCTTGGTGCAAAAAATAAGACGGAAGCCATGCTCCTCTCTCTTAAATACGGCATAGTGACATTGGAGGAACTGCTCGATTGAGGAGAAATCTTCTCCTTCAGCTGACTATTGCAGTCTTTCTGCCTAGCCTGGGAGCATTCCTCCTTGCATGGATAAGCTTCTGCCAGTTTGAAAATACTATGGAGGGGGTATCCGCTTCATACGTCCAGAACCTGGCAAGAGGAGCTGCCGCAAGGCTGGAGTCTTCCCAGTGGGATTTAAGGACTGACGGGACCTGGCAGCCAAACCAATACAGGTCGCGCATACTCGGACTTGGAGAAATGATGTCTGATGACATGGCCGTGCCTGGAATGTTTGCTGTCTTCGATGGCGACGGCAACCTGATATACGGCACATCTGACATCACTATACTCTCTATGATATGGGATAAGCCTATTGCAGTTATGTCGCCCCAGAAAATAATGGGGTCAGACGGAAGGTTTTATACTATAGCAGTCTACCCCATGCTTCAGAGAAATCTCTTTGTAGTTGCAGCTGTTTCCTGGGATAAGCTGCTGGGACCAATGGTATCGCTGACTACCTTCTGGCCGTTTATGATGGGTATCCTTGGATTGATAGGAATTTTCTCTGTTTACATATTGTGGCAGAAAGTCATACTGCCACTTAAAGACCTTGAGGAAGAGGTTTCGATGCTTAGCTGGGGAGAAGAAGTCCCCTTGAAAAATGCACCTGAAGCGGTCACTGAGCTCCAGAAGCTCAGAGAGGCCCTGGTTGTACTGGCAAATTCTGCAATAGACAAAGTACGGCTTTCACGAAGATATGTAAATGACCTTGTAAAGGTACAGGAGGAAGAACGTGCGAGAATATCACGGGACATACACGACGGTCCCCTGCAGGATCTGACTGCACTGATTCAGAGACTGAGACTGCTTTCCCTTGATATGGATTCTCCGGAAGAGAGAGAAAAGCAGCTTAAGGAGGCCGAAAACGCAGCAATGGCAGGAGTCAAAGAAATGAGAGAGCTGTGCAACAACCTGACTCCTCCCTGGCTTGATCTCGGGATATCTCAGGCATTAACTGAGCTTTCAGAAAGACAGAGCGCTCAGCTTAACATAAAGATACATCTTGATCTTCAGGATGTACCGGACCTTCCGGATGACGTGACGCTTGCGTTTTTCAGGGTAGCACAGGAGGCGGTCAATAACTCTGCAAGGCATGGCGGCGCAGAGAACGTCTCAATTTCACTCAAAAATACCGGTAAAATGATACTGCTTCAGATCGAGGATGACGGGAAAGGATTTAAGGTCCTTGATAATTTTACTGATCTTCGTGTACAGGGGCATAGAGGACTTTCCAACATGCGCGAGAGAATGTCCATAGTAGGAGGCAATTTCAGTATTTCATCAACCCCTGGAAGAGGAACAGTAATTCGCTGTGAACTTCCGTTAGTGACTGTAGAATAGATAAAGACTGTTTACCAAACTATCGAAAGGTGGGAGCCCTGAGGGCGAAGAATTTGAAATTAAAAATTCATGGAGCAGCTGGAGAAGTTACAGGATCAAACTATATGATCGATACCAATTCATTTAAAGTTCTTGTGGACTGCGGGTTCCACCAGGGACAGGATGAACAGAAGCATGAGGGAGAAGCTTTCAATTTTGACCCAACCTCAATTGACGCGCTTCTTCTGACACACGCACACATAGACCACAGCGGAAGAATACCTCTTCTTGTCAAAGAGGGTTTCAAGGGCAAGATCTTCTGCACATACGCAACATCAGAGCTCGTTGAGATACTCTGGAGGGATTCGGCCAGGCTCATGGGTGAGGAGGCGGAATGGAGGACAAGAAAGAACAGCAGAAAAGGACTGCCTCCTGTAGAACCTCTCTATACAGAAAAAGAAGTGGAATCCTCATTAGGTCTATTGTCACCTGTACCTTATGATGAAATGATCGAAATAATCCAGGGGTTCAAAGTACGTTTCCGTGAAGCAGGCCACATCCTCGGCAGTTCAATAATTGAAACATGGATATCTGAAAACAACGTAGATAAAACGGTCAAGGTCGTCTTTTCAGGAGATCTTGGCCCTCATGACGGAGTAATAGAAAAACCGCCGACTCTTATTGAGGACGCGGATTTTGTATTGATAGAGTCAACCTATGGAGACAGGCTTCATAAATCCCTTCAGGACACAAGGTCAGAATTTGAAGAAGCTTTGAAGGAAGCACTTCAAACAAGTGCAAAAGTCCTTGTACCTACTTTTGTGGTAGACCGTGCACAAAGGGTGCTTTACGAGCTTGACCTTTTCCAGAAAAAAAATCCTGACCTCAAAATGCCGAAGATATATCTTGATTCACCGATGGGAATAAAAGTAACAGAGATTTACAGCAAATATATTCCTCTCCTTTCAAGGGAGCTTAAAGAGATGTTCCTTAAAGGAGACGACCCGTTCGAGCCTGAGAATTTCCAGTTTACCCGTTCATCTGATGAATCACGGGCGGTAAATGAAGAGGTCAGCGGGATCATACTTGCAGGCAGCGGGATGTGCTCAGGCGGAAGGATAATGCATCATCTCAAGCATAATCTCTATAAGCCGGACACCCATGTTCTGTTCGTTGGATACCAGGCATATGGAACACTCGGGCGCAGGCTCGTTGACGGTGCAAAAGAGATAAGGATCGCTGGCGAAGATGTTTCTGTAAAAGCCCAGTTCCATACCCTGAACGGTTTTTCGGCACATGCAGACAGGAACGATCTTCTCGAATGGGCGGGAAATTTCCCGAAAAAGGCCAGATTCATCGTTGTTCACGGAGAACCAAAGTCTGCTCAGGCTCTTGCTATGGGACTTAACGACAAAGGTTACGCTGCACAGGTGCCTGCGCTGAACGACACGATAGACCTGCTCGCTGCAGCGGAAGAAAAAGCAGTGAAGATGCCTGTCATTTCACAGAAGATAATAGACAGTATCGAGATGGGACCGCAGGATATCATGCAGATGCTCGCAGCAATTACCCAGAAAACTGATGAAATGCAGCGGCTGAATATAAAGAGCAAAGATTACGCGAAGATAATGCCGCTTCTTGTCTCTGCAAAAACTTTATTGGAAACGGCCGCTTCACTGGGAAAAGATGTCAAAAAATCTGCGTGATCTATATCCCCTTTTAAATCAATGGGGATATAATACCTTGGTTGCAGGAAGTATATTTTTTATAGATATAAGATCCAAATAGCTGTAAGAGGAGAGAAGCCCTATGCCTAAAAGGCTCAAGTTATTGATAGTAACAGTCTGTATATCCGCAGCTGTCCTCTGGGCTCTTTTTGCATATTTCAGCACCAGGGGCCCGGCGGTCTTGGCATCAAGACTGCCGCTCCCTTCGGGATCAAGCCCGTATATAGTGTTCGAGACAACAGAAAGCTATTATCCGGCTTCGCTGACAGCACTCCTGACAAAGGGTCAGTATGCCCTGTTCCGTGAAGGATCCACGGGAAATCAAATCCTGTCATTTGTAAAAACAGCAAAAGAATGTGCTGTGCTTATCGAAGACGGGAACGAAGGAACAATAGAAATCTATGCTGTGCTCCGCCTGTCTCCTGAAGATATATCACATCTGT
>JAQVPO010000246.1 GCA_028702015.1 Synergistaceae bacterium
ATGTGCATATAATCACGATAGAAGATCCTATCGAATATGTGTATGAATCAGAGAAAGCACTGATCCACCAAAGAGAGGTGGGCAGCGACACCAAGAGTTTTGCGGAAGCCCTGAGGCGTGCTATGCGGCAGGATCCAGACGTTATTTTGATAGGCGAACTTCGCGACCTTGAGACCATAGCAGCAGCAGTCACCGCTGCGGAAACAGGACACCTTGTTCTTGCAACGCTCCATACACCTGATGCGCCACAAAGTATTGACAGGATAATAGACGTTTTTCCTCCTTTTCAGCAGCAGCAGGTACGTGTCCAGCTATCTTCTATTTTGATAGCTATCCTTTCACAGCAGCTGATACCAGTTGCTACAGGGCTGGGGAGGATCGTAGCAACAGAGTTTATGCTTGCTAACAACGCGGTAAAGAACCATATTAGAGAATCCAAGACTGCCCAAATCAAAAATGTTATTCAAACCAGTTCATCTGTAGGAATGCACACGATGGATCAGGACCTCGCCAGGATGTATATTGAAGGTCTCATAGACAGGAAAACTGCTGTTGCATATGCCTATGACATTAAAGAGCTTGAAAGATACATGGGCAATTGAATTGTAAAAAAGGAAGTTTTCTAGTTGAAGCGATCGTAGCATGTTTCATTGCTGCTGTTAGTATAGTTTCCGTTTTAGCAATTATACGATTAAGCATAATTATAGTTTCTGAATCAAGGAATCTGCTTGCTATTGAGAGGGCCAGGGAAACGGCTCTCTCTTTTTTATCTTCAGGAGAGACACCTCCGTCAATATGTTATCCAAATATCATGATCGAACAGTCCGGACAACATAATGAAGATGAAATCGTATATAAAATTATAGGCAGCACATGTCGAGGGGTGAGAGAATCTTTTGTTCTATGGCCTCAGTATTAGAAAAAACAGACCGAACGGATTTTTGCTGACTGAACTGCTTATAGCATTGCTTATATTTCTCTTTGCGGCAGCTCCTCTCATGTCAGCCTTAAAGATCTCAATGGAGAAAATGAATGTTTTTATCGACTACAGAAAGGCTATGAACAGGCAAGCCAGAGCAGTATCACTGTTAAAATCCCCTATTTTTCACTGCGGATTCGGAATGCCTTTCAACAGCGAAAGATATAAAGAGAGCTTTGGCAGCCTTAAGTTCGATCCTTTCCGCTGGAATGGCCCTATCAGCGTAACGGCAGGTGCCAGCGGTTTATCTGACAGTGAGATCAGGATAGCCTACGCTATGCCCGGAAGCACAAAGCTTGCATATCTTTGTTCTACAGCTATCCCTGAGTGTTCACTAAAACTCCATAAATTCCCTGAGCCTGGTGAAATTGGTGAAAGTTTTGCAGGAGGAGCCAGCAATATCAGAAACTGGATATTTTTCAGTTCTACTCTGCCGCCCTCAACACCTTTGAGGGTAACTGCCCTTAGCGGAAAAACTATGACAGTCAGAAACGTGCTTGGAAATGGATTCACTATACTTAAGGGCGACAGGACGTATCATTTCAGAGCGATAAGGCTCTATTGCTTAAATGACAATCTTTATACAAAAGACTATCGTTCACCTGGATACCAGCCTAGGGTAGCCGGTGTTGTCGATATGAGGTTCGACCTTGATAAACTAAAAAAGCTTGTCAATATTTATATATTAGTCAGGGGAGATATTGTTTACAGCACACCTAAGAGAATCATCGGACAGGAAACATGGCCCGCCGACTATATCCGTCCATGGATAGAAAAACAGCCTAAACATCAGCTTTATGCTTCGAAAATAGTCTGGAGATTGCCCAATTGCGTGGAGGAGGATGTGACATGCTTAAGAAAATCAGACATAGCGGAGCAGTTTTAGCTGGAGTGCTTATGCTTTCACTGACCGCGCTGGCGTGTTCTCTTCTTACACTTAGCTCTGCAAATAAGGTTTTTGATACTTTAAATTGGCAAACAATGCTGCTGAAACGTGAAGAGGCTGCAGTTCAGGCTAATGCGCTTGCAAAAAAATGGTTTATCACAGAGGCAGAGAAAGGAATGATCTTACCGGCCGATGAATTCGACCCTGCTGCACTGCCCAAAGATGACCCCTATATCCAGCTGCCTGCTGTTCTTTTGCAGCAGTTATCATTATTTAATAAGAATGTAGACATAACAGCTGAGATCATTGATCTAAACTACAGCGATAAGTTCAAACCCAAGGCTGAGGCAATGGAGATACCTTTCGGAAGCCCCTTGCAGCTGCTTATTCAGGAAGAGGGAGAAAGTACTGATGTTGTCTGCATAAAAGGATATTGTCTGAGAGTCGCAGCCTCACTTCATGATAGGCCAGGGAAAAAACTTGTTATAACTGAAACTATACTTGCAGTTAAAGATGCTGACGAAAATATTAATTTAATACCGCTTTATACGAAAAAACAACATTGAGCACATAAAGACAAAAAAGCTTCCTTTATGTTATGATTGCACGGCATACATCCGGTTTAATGTATGTGTTATGTTTTTGTGAAACAGTACAGGGAGGTTTTTAAATGGCACAAATAGTAGATACCAGTGATTTCCGTCCCGGCCTGAAGATCAAATGGGAAGGCGGGATGTGGGTCATACTGGAATGCTCCCACCATAAGATGGGACGCGGCGGAGCAATCGTAAGAGGAAAACTCCGTAATCTTGAGACCGGTTCCGGACAGGAACAGTCCTTTAAGTCGGGTGAACGTTTCGAGAGAATAATTTTTGATGAAAGACCGGCACAGTACCAATATAAAGACGGAGATAGTTATGTTTTTATGGACATGGAATCATACGACCAGGTATATTTATCAGCTGATGTTCTCGGTGATGCCTGTAAATATCTTATTGACGATCTTCAGGTTAGTTTTGATATGTATGACGACAGGGTTATGGGAATTGAACTTCCC
>JAQVPO010000247.1 GCA_028702015.1 Synergistaceae bacterium
GTTTGCTTTGTAGCTTTTGGAGCTGGAATGACCCTTGGAGCTTTGCTCTACCAGGCATAGGGAGATAAAGATATGTTTGAAAAAAACAGAGTGACTAAGCTTTTAAAAATAAAATACCCTGTATTACAGGGAGGCATGGCATGGGTTGCTGATGCTGATCTCGCCGCTGCAGTCAGCAATGCAGGAGGCCTGGGAATAATTGCAGCAGCAAGCATGCCGCCTGAGCTCCTTGAAGAACAGGTTGTAAAAATCCGGAAACTGACGGACAAGCCGTTTGGAATGAATATAATGCTTCTTTCTCCTACTGCAGATGATGCACTGGAGATTGCTGCCCAGTACAAAGTTCCTGTTGTTACGACAGGAGCTGGAATGCCCGGAAAGGTTCTTGAAAGGCTTAAGCCCCTGGGAACTATAGTTATGCCGGTCATAGCATCAACAGCACATGCTGAGAGAGTTTCAAAACAGGGAGCTGATGCTGTCGTAGCCGAGGGCAATGAGGCTGGAGGCCATATAGGCGAGATCACTACTATTAATCTTGTCCCTCAGGTCGCGGATGTAGTCTCAATACCTGTGATAGCTGCAGGAGGGATGGCAGACGGCAGAGGAATGGCAGCGGCCTTTGCGCTGGGTGCTGAAGGGATACAGGTTGGTACACGCTTTGTATGTGCAGTGGAATCCAATGTTCATCAGAATTACAAAGAAAAAATAGTAGAAGCAAATGACAGAGCTACTGTGGTTACAGGAAGATCTACCGGACATCCAGTCAGAGGACTGAAAAACAAGCTTTCCAAGGCCTTTGAGGATCTTGAAAAAAGAGGCGCTTCAGTTGAAGAGCTTGAGAAGCTTGGAACAGGGAAACTCAGGCTGGCTGTAGTAGAAGGAGACACAATGTGGGGGTCACTTATGGCAGGACAGTCAGCCGGACTTGTTAAAAAAATTGAACCTGCATCAGCGATCATTATGGATATTATTAATGGTGCCGCTGCGGAGATCGAAAGACTTAAGAGGTTTGCCGACTGATGAAATATTCAATAATTTTTCCGGGACAGGGTGCTCAAAGACCTGGCATGGGCAAAGACCTTTACGACAAGTTTGCCTCTTCAAAAAGTGTTTTTGAAGAGGTTGATGAAGCTCTCGGTTTTAATCTTAGCAATATTATTTTTAACGGCACGAAAGAAGATCTTATGAAGACGGCAATAACTCAGCCGGCTATTCTTACTGTAAGCATTGCGGCTTTCAGAGGCATGGAAAGCGCTTATGGAAAAAAGCTTGAGCCCTATCTTGCCGCAGGCCACAGCCTTGGAGAATACACGTCGCTTGTTGCCACGGATGCACTGAGCCTTGCTGACGGAGTCAGACTTGTCCATCTGAGAGGCACACTGATGCAGGAAGCAGTTCCTATCGGGGTAGGTGCTATGTCTGCTATAGTGGGGATGAATATGGAAGAAGTCGTTGAATTCTGTAAAGAGGCAGCTCAGGGCGAAGTTTGTGAAGCAGCTAATATTAATTCACAGGAACAGATAGTTATATCCGGACACAAAGGAGCGGTTGACCGAGCTTCTTCATATATAGAAGGAACGGGCCGGGCAAAAGTAATCCCGCTGAGAGTTAGTGCTCCTTTCCATTGTGAACTTATGCGCCCGGTAGGTATAAAGCTAAGGGATGAGTTTGAAAATATCACGTGGAAGGAACCACGCTGCCCGATAGTGACTAATGCTGCAGCAAAAGCGGTGCAGGATGTGGGGACTCTTAAAGATGCTCTTTATAAGCAGACATTTTCTCCTGTGCTATGGATGCAGAGTGTGATTGAGATGGAAAATAAAGGCACTGAAGGTTATATTGAGTTTGGTCCCGGAAGTGTTCTTTCTGGCCTGATCAGAAAAATATCAAAGAATAAAAGGCCATATCCTGTTTCAGGGCCTGAAGAACTGGAAGAGGCCCTGAAGTTTTTGAGAGGTGGAGTCTGATGCAGAAGGAAAGGATCGCTTTGGTAACAGGCGGTGGACGCGGCATAGGGAAAGCGATAGCTCTTGAGCTTGGACGAAGGGGGTATTCTGTAGCTGTCAATTACAGCAGGTCTGAAAAGGCCGCGGAAGAAGTTGTTTCTCAAATTCAAGCTATGGGATGCAGGTCCATTGCTCTCAAAGCTGACGTATCATCCGCAGCGGATGTAAAAGATATGTTTGCAGAAGCAGCTTCAAAACTTGGTCCTGTAGAAATACTGGTCTGCAACGCTGGCATTACCAGAGATAATCTTCTTATGAGGATGAAGAACGAGGAATGGAGCGATGTCATCTCCGCTGACCTTTCTTCTCTTTTCTATTGTGCTAAAGAAGCACTTAGGCCGATGCTGAAAGCAAGATGGGGAAGGATAATAGCCATAAGCTCTGTAACAGGCATAGTCGGAAACCCTGGACAGTGCAATTATTCTGCTGCTAAGGCAGGAATGACTGGTTTCATAAAAAGTCTTGCAAGGGAAGTGGGTTCAAGAGGTATTACAGCCAATGCTGTGGCTCCTGGTTACATAGAGACAGATATGACATCGGAACTTCCTGCAGAGATCAAGGACGCTATGCTTAAGAATATACCCTCAGGAAGGATCGGAACCCCTTCAGATGTTGCCAAAACTGTTGCATTTCTGGCTTCTGATGATTCAGAATATATACAAGGTCAGGTTATAGCCGTTGACGGCGGAATGACCATGTAGAACAAAGCCTGAAAATATAAAAGCATATCCGGATAAGCAGAGTAAAATTGGAAGGAGGTGAACTGTATGAAATTGGAAGAAGTACAGGCAAAACTTAAGGAGATCGTAATGGACCGCCTTAACGCGGAAGAGGAGCAGATCAAGCCGGAAGCATCATTTGTTGAAGATCTTGGAGCTGACTCCCTTGATATCGTTGAGCTTATTATGGGAATC
>JAQVPO010000248.1 GCA_028702015.1 Synergistaceae bacterium
AAAAGATAGATCTTCTCCAGAAGCACCGTCGCTCACAGTGGGGAGAGCTCAAGCTTGCTGTATATAAACGCCGCGGATGGAACAAGAACGGAATTCCAACACTTAAGACAGTAAAACGCCTTGGAATCGATTATCCGGAAGTTGTCGCTCTTCTTGAGAAACACCTTAAGCCGGAAGACGAATTTGAGGAAGCATAGGAAAGCAATATAAATGATAACCGTAAACGGAAACCAGTCTGCATGGGAAGATGGCCTGACAGTCAAGAAACTTTTGGACAGAGAAAATTATACTTTCAGGATGATTTCAGTATGGATAAATGACCTTCCCGTCGAAAAAAATGAATTTCCCACGCGGCTGATCCCTGACGGAGCAAAAGTTCAGGTAATACACAACATCAGCGGAGGTTAATTACACCGCATAGAAATGCTGAACAAAAGTGGGAAACGGAAAAAACGTTTCCCGCTTTTTATTTTATTTGAAATACTTTTTCCGTAAATTCAACAATTAAGAAAGGAACGTAACCAGCATGTATCAGGCACTCTGGAAAGGTTTCAGGTTCGGAGCTCTTCTGCAGGCAGCCGTAGGCCCTGTCTGCCTTTTTATATTCCAGACAGCCGCTTCTTCCGGGTTCCTGGCAGGAGAGGCTGCCGTCTTAGGGGTCACACTGGCTGACTCCTTATACATAGCAGCAGCTATACTGGGGATAGGGACCCTTATAGAACAACGTCCGTCAGCAAAAAATATTTTCAAGTACCTGGGTGCAGCCGTAATAGTTTTGTTCGGAGCATCTTCCATTCTGAGCGCATGCGGCATAAATATCATCCCCGGATTCGGCATGCCTGGCAGAGGAAACGCTGACAGTGCATTTCTTAAAGCTCTCTTCCTGACGCTTTCAAGCCCTCTCACAATTGTTTTCTGGGCAGGAATATTCTCGGCAAAAGCTGCAAACGATGGAATGAAAGGCAGAGATCTGTTCAATTTCGGTCTCGGGGCAATACTTTCTACCATTGTATTCATGTCAATAGCTGCAATAGCGGGTACACTCACTGGAAATTTCCTGCCTTCATCGGTCGTCGTCGTGCTTAATATTGCAGTAGGTCTTGCACTGATCTTTATAGGAATAAAAACTGCTTTCAGGAATTAGATTTTTTATTTACTGTTACCCACTTTTTAAGCTTTTTTTTAGCCAGCACCTCTCTGTCAAATATTTCCGTGCGGGAGGCAAGGAGCATGCAGAGGGGTATTCCCAGCCCGAAACATATGACTGCCTGGCTTATACCTATATATATAACAGAGTAAATTACAGGAGTATCCGTTATTATTCCAAGATACGGGCCTACAGCCAGTGCGTTTATAACAACAGGAGGAACAGCTGCGAGCCATATTCCGGGCATTCTGTATGTAAGCCATGCCGCTGAAAGTGTCGCTGCGCTCCCTATTATAATATCGATCAGACCCAAACCTCCCGCTATGTTTGATAGAAAACATCCTATAAAAAGCCCTGGTATTGCCTCCGGCATAAAAAAAGGAAGCAGCGTCAGCGCCTCTGCGATCCTGAACTGGACAGGGCCGAAGGAAATAGGTGCAAGCGCTATGGTAAGAACTGCGTATAAAGCAGCTATCATTCCGGATACTGCAATTTTTCTTATCATTATAAAAACTCCTGTCCGCGAAAGAATGTTGGTATTATAACCCTCTTAAGGCTATAATGGCCATCAAAGGGCACAATAACTATATTCTTATGGAGGGACTCAATAATGAACATTACTATGCTGGGTGCAGGCAGCTTCGGAACCGGCATGTCCAAGCACCTTGCAGACCTGGGACATAATATCCTTATGTGGACGATAGATAAAGAACAGTCAGAGTCGATCAACAGTACCGGAAGAAACACTTTCTGTTTCCAGGACACGATACTGCCTGGTTCAATTAAATGTACCCTGGACATGGCAGAAGCACTGGACCATTCAGATCGGGTAATAATGGCGATCCCCACCCAGTTTGAACGCGAAGTTTGCAAAAAGACCGCTGCTTCTGCAAAAAGATCGCTCCATATGCTCAATCTGGCCAAAGGAATAGAGATCAGCACCGGTTCTCTGCTTCATAAAGTACACGAAGACGAATGCCCAGGCAACATTTATTCGGCACTGTCAGGTCCAAGCCATGCAGAAGAGGTAATGATCGGCTGTCCTACTGCAGTGGCCCTGGCCTCATTTCAGGAAGGCGAAGCTGAAATATGGCAGAAAATTTTGACCGGCAACAATTTCCGGGTATACACTTCTGACGATGTCATTGGACTTGAAGTTGGCGGTGCTACCAAAAATATATATGCAGTAGCAGCAGGTATCTCAAAGGCTATGAATCTGGGCGATAATGCTCTGGCGGCGATAGCCTGCCGCGGTCTGGCGGAAATAATGCGTTTTGGAAAAAAACTTGGAGCATCGCCTATGACACTTTCCGGCCTTGCTGGTGTGGGAGACCTTATGGTCACTTGCTACAGCATGCATTCAAGAAATTTCAGGCTTGGGCTGGCAGTCGGAAGCGGCAAGACTCTGGACGAAGCTGCAAAAGAGCTCGGACAGGTCGCAGAAGGAGCTTACACGGTCAGGGCGGTTATTGAAAACAGCAGAAATTTTGATGTGGAAATGCCGCTGGCAGAGGGAGTTTACAGGATCCTTTACGCAGGAGAATCACCCGATAAAATACTGAGGGAACTTTTCTCTCGTCCATTGAAGGCTGAACAGCTTTTCTGATAACACATAATTAAAAACCGGTTCTGTCACGGATTGATTTTCTGCCGTGACAGAACCGGTCTGCGATACATTTTTTATCATAGTTCAACAGCCTCGCTCAGCTTTTAAGAAATAGTTCCAGCACCTCGTTAATGGATGAGACTCTAATAGCTTCCATCGG
>JAQVPO010000249.1 GCA_028702015.1 Synergistaceae bacterium
AAAGACAGCTCCAATATCAACCCATCAGACTGGAAAGCCATGATCAGATGCATAAGGGATAATCCATCCTATGACGGATATGTCATCACACATGGCACCGATACCATGGCATATACTTCTGCTGCATTGTCTTATGCTATGAGAGACCTTGAAAAGCCTGTTGTGCTTACCGGATCGATGATCCCCATGTCTGAGCCGGGGACAGATGCAAAACGCAACCTCGAAGATGCCTTCAGGTTCGTTAAGGAACTTCTTGTTCAAAAACAGTCAGGGGTGGCTGTTACTTTCGCCGGCAGGCTTATACACGGACCAAGGGCTAAAAAAATGTCAGGCAAGAGGCTTGAAGCATTCAAGTCAGTTTACTATGATGACCTCGGACTTTCTGACGGGAAGAAGGTTTCAATTCTTAAGACTCCGTTTATAGACAGGGATACACTTTGCCCGCGCGGAGGCTCAGAAGAAAAGCTCTCTTTTTCAAACGAAGTGCTGCCTGTAAAGCTTTTCCCAGGGTTCAGGGCGGATTATTTTGACAGGATCATAGATATAGGCCCTAAGGCGATAGTTGTGGAATCTTTTGGCCTTGGAGGACTTCCCTATATCGGAGAGGACCTTCTGCCCGGCATCCAGAGAGCAGTCGATTCTGGCATTCTTTCCGTAATAACTACGCAGTGCCCCGAGGGAGGCGTGGATCTTTCAACTTACGATGTGGGTCATAAGACGCTGAAGACGGGGGCAGTGAGTGCTCTTGATATGGGCTTTGAGGCGATAGTAACTAAGCTTATGTGGCTAATGCCGCAGATGTCTGCTGAAGATGCCGCAAGATATCTGACTCATAATTTCTGTGACGAGGTAAAAGCAGACTGATTTTATACGAAAAAAATGAAATAACGGCCGGGAGCGATGGCTCCCGGCTAAACGTTTCCCATAAATACATTATCGAGTTTTTTCTTAGCTATATCATAAAGGCTTTCCAAAAGGCAGACATTTGTCGGCATGCGGTCCAACATATTTCTTTTTGGGAAAAATCTTGTAATATGAAGCGGCATAGATCTGTTGATACCTGCTATCCAGTCTGAGAGAGCGGCCATCTCTTCTTCTGTGTCATTCATTCCAGGTACTATCAGTGTTGTTATCTCGACGTGCGCTCTCTTTTCTGCTGCGATGATGAAATCTCTGACGGTATGAAGATCTCCTCCAAGTTTTTTATATGTTTTTTCCGAAAAACTTTTCAGATCGATATTGAAGGCATCGACCCATGGCAGTACATGCTCAAGTATATCAGGCAGAACGCATCCGTTTGTTACTACTACGTTCTTCATCCCCATTTTTCTTGTCTTGGCAGAGGTATCCCTCACATATTCATACCCGATCATCGGCTCATTGTAAGTAAAAGCCACTCCTATGTTTCCCCTGTCTCTCAGTTCCCATGCAGACCTGGCAAGCTCAAACGGAGAAACATAATTTGTCGTGACTTCTTCCTCTGAAGCAGCAGAAATAGAATAGTTCTGGCAGAAGGGGCAGTCCATATTGCAGCCGAAAGTACCTACAGAGAGGATCCTGCTTCCGGGGTGAAATTTTGCCAGAGGTTTTTTTTCAATGGGATCCAGTGCAATCGAAACCAGCTTGCCGTAATTGAGGGAGATATTTCTGCCTCCCTCATTCTTTCTTGCATGACAGAAACCTGTCGCTCCATCCGTCAGAGCGCAGCGGCGCGGGCAGATCTCACAGATCATTTCAGTGATACCTCACAACTTCGAAACGCTGCAGGCTGATCTTATCGCCCTTTCTGATCCCCGCCTTCTGCATGGCGATAGAAATCTGTTCTTCGACGTCATCGATTCCTTCAAGATTTGGGAGTAGAAGACCTCTTTTGTGTCCGCTGGAAACTATTACTCCGTATTTTTTTACATCAAGCTCTTCGGGCGAATCAATATCCTCGGTTTCTCCAAGGACATCGACGCTGTAGACAAGGTCCTTGAGCTCTGAGGATGTGACAGGCGGGAACCTTGGATCCCTCACCGCGGCGCTTATCGCATTCTGGATTATTTCTTTTGCGATGTTGTCTTCAGTTGCCGATATGGTGCCGATGCATCCGCGAAGCTGACCGAATTTTTTCAGAGATACAAACGTTCCGGCCCTTCTTGTCAGGGCCTCTTCCGGAAGATGATCAGGGACAGGGATCCTCTTTCCGGTCGATACATATCTTTCTACCGTCTCTCTGGCAAGACGCACATAGGGACTTTCCTGTTTTTTCTGCTGATCCATTTTCTTCTCGCTCTCCATTTCCTCTGCTAAAAGAAATTTTCTGGCTTGGTCGGGTTCCCCGGGGATAAAGGTACAGACTCCGTAACCTACGCCGAAAGGGCCTTCGTATGAAAGCATCTCAGCCTTTACGGAGACTCCGTCGAAGCATCCGGCCATTATCGTGAATGACCTGTGCCCGCATTCCGCTGCCCTTTCACAGAAGGCATCGCTGAAATCAAAGAGCTCCCCGAAAGAAGCCCTCGACATAACATCCATGATCTTTCTGTCGTATTCAGGACCTTCTGCCCTGTATCCGTAAGGGCCGTCTTTTTTTAGGACATGTGACAGATCCCCGCTTGCTATGACGCAGACATCCCTGCCAAGTTCTTCCGCAGTATTTTTGATCAGGGCACCGAACCTGTAGTGTTCTTCAAGCTGCATTCCTGAAAGTCCGATCCTTACTATTCTGCACGGGATCACCTCGCCGTAGGCTTTTTTTAAAAAGTAGAGAGGTACTGTAGTCGCGTGGTCCAGACTCTTTTCACGTTCCCCCATCGTGCCTGCCTCTATGTTTTTCCTGTGTGCTCTTTTTTCAAGCTCAAAGACGAATTCAGAGTCGTAAGCAACATCGAAAGTTACCCGGCCTGCCCCGAATTTAGCCAAATCTCC
>JAQVPO010000013.1 GCA_028702015.1 Synergistaceae bacterium
TTCACCTTCGCCAGTCCATGAATTTTTAATATTTTTACGATAGCCCTGACGGCCCTGTTACTGACGAACAGAGAAAACTGATCCTCGCAGAAATGCACAGAATGGTTAAAGAGGGTGTCAACCTTGTCCGTGAAGAACTCTCTCTTGACAAGGCCCGTGCGATAATGTCCGTGCAGGGATATATCGACAAAGAGAGGCTTCTCCGCTGGGTCAACAATGATCCGGTCGTCTTGTACAGATGCGAGGGAACGTACGACTTTTTTGGGGGAGCGCTTGCGGACAATGCCGCAATAGTTCCGGTATTTGAACTGCATCTTTATAAAGACGGACTTTTTATCTCAGGCCCCTCTTTTACCGATCCTTCAAAGACACAGCCATTCAAGACATCAGCAAAGACCTTTGCGCTATTTCAGGGGTATGCAAGATGGCTTGACAATCTCAAGATCGCAACGATGGACAACATCCATCATCTTGTTGCCAACGGCCGCTCACGTGATTTTATCTTAGTGTGTGAAGCGCTGCATACTAAAACACTCAGCGCGATATCCGCACATATTTCCGATAGACCTGAAGTCCGCCTGCTCTGTCTCGCAGGTCCGTCAAGCTCAGGCAAGACAACTTCTTCAAGGCGTATCCGTGTGCAGCTCCTGGCCTCATGCATCAATTCCGCCACTCTGGAGCTTGATAACTATTTTGTTAAGAGGTCCGAAACTCCAAGGGATGCTGACGGTAATTTTGATTTTGAGTCTCTTGACGCACTTGATCTTGATCTCATCAATGAACACCTTGCTGCGCTTCTTGAGGGCAAGGAGGTCGATGTGCCGAAGTTCGATTTTATTACAGGAGAAAGAAAAAAAGGCAGTAAGCTGAAGCTTGCTGAAGACCAGCTACTGGTCATTGAAGGCATACACGGGCTCAACGATAAGCTTTCTGAAAGTGTTTCTCATGAAAATAAATACAGAATATTCATATGCCCTCTGACCGGTGCCGGCATAGATATGCATAACAGGATAGGAACCACAGACACCAGGCTTTTAAGACGCATGCTCCGTGATTACAGGACCAGGGGACACTCTCCTGAAGCTACGCTTCTTCAGTGGCCTTCGGTGGTAAAGGGTTCGCATCGCCATATTTTCCCTTATCAGGAAAATGCTGATATCCTGTTCAATACTTCACTTGCGTATGAAATTCCTGTACTCAAAGGATATGTGCAGCCCCTGCTGGCTTCCGTCAAGGAGGACTCCCCCGCCTACGGAGAGGCTCAGAGACTTCTTTCAATACTTAGTTTTGTTCCTGTCATACCGTCAGACGATGTCCCTAATATTTCAATACTCAGGGAGTTTATTGGCGGAAGCTGTTTTGAGTAAAAAATTATTTAGTGTCGTGTGAGAAATGATAATTTTACATGCTTCATATGCTGAGAATAGATTTTTTGTGTGGGGAGAGCGTTCATTTGAACCAGGTGAACAAATAAATCTGACAGCTTCCTCTGATTCCGAAATTCCAAGAACTCCCTGGGATGCAGGGAGCCTTGCTGTGCATGACGTTTTGAAAACAGCCGGAATACGCCACAGCAGGAAGGCCCCTGCGGAATCTTCTGTCGTAACGGCTTATATTGATTTGCCGTCATATAATGGATGTCCTCTGCCGTCCTCGCCTTTGCTTGGAGAACTGCCTGAGACTGATGGTGAACCCTCAATAGAAAGATTCTCTGTCGAAGCTGTCCACATAACCCACGAGGAACTTACAGCTTTGCTCCAGCTTATCAAGGAGAGCAGGGAGAAGCTGCCGGTCCCGGGCCTCTTATGGGGTAAAGACTTGAAATATATTCTAAAAGGTCTGGAATATGCTTCGCTGATGGTAATGAGGGGAACCTATCTTCCGGGCATGGAATCTTCGGATGGAAGTTATTTTTCAGTATGGAAACCTCTTCACCTGGCAAAGTACCAGGATGGGTACTCAGCTTTTGTAAACTCTCTTCCCCCCGTTACGAAAAGTTTTTCCCTGGAAAGCGAGAGAACGCATCAAGATGATTCTCAAAAGATTGCAGATTCGATATTGGAAGCTTTCCTTGACGAAATAGTTAGAAAGGCTCAGGCTGTCCCGGGAAAAAGAGGAAGGCAGGTCGATCAGACCAACCCTCACGATATCTGGCTGCGTTCACTTACATGGCCCAGATCAGCGCTTCATAGATGGAAAGATGAAATGGGTCCTCTCTCTTCTCAGATAGCAGAGTGGGCAGATTCCGTGAGGGTAGTTACAAAACAGCCGTGGAGACTTTTTCTGAGGCTGGAAGAGCCTTTGACAGGCAGTAAGGAAGGAACTTGGACACTCTCATGGCATTTGCAGTCTGCAAGGGATCAGACTCTTACTGTCCCTGCTGAAAAAGTCTGGAGCCCTGGCGATGCTGAAAGAAGATGGTTTAGTGCTTCATGCGCAAACCCTAGAAGGTATATGCTACAGGTGCTTGGACAGATATCCTCAACTGTTCCTGCCATAGCAAGAAGTCTCAATCAGCCATCCCCCGTCAGCTGTACGATGTCATTTGATGAACTGCTGGAGTTTCTCCATAATAATGTTCCTGAAATACTCGATTATGGGGTACAGATACAATTTCCGTCGACCTGGGGTTCTCCGTCCGACAGACCAAGGCTTGCAGTAAAGGGAAATGTCCGGGAAGGGGAGACTTTCTCTGCAGCAGGCGGAATCGATTTAGGTGAGCTTATGGATGTAGACTGGTCAGTCTCTCTTGGTGAAGATGTCCTGACAGAGGAGGAACTGTTGCTGCTCAGAGAACTTAAAACCCCTCTTGCCAACATCAGAGGCAAATGGGTGCTGCTTTACCGTGATGAGCTTGAAAAAGTCATGGATGGAATCAAGAAACTGCCTCGGCAAATCACAAGAAGAGAAGCACTGATATCATCTTTCAGAGAAAGTAAGGGAGATATTCCTCTTTCCGCTATCAATGGCTCTGAATGGCTCGATTCAGTGCGCTCTGTCCTGACCGGGGTTAAAGAGATCAAGCAGATAAGGCAGCCCGATGGATTTTGCGGAGAGTTGAGGCCGTATCAGATAAAAGGACTTTCCTGGCTTTCCTGGCTTGCAGAGATAGGGCTGGGCGGATGTCTTGCCGATGATATGGGCCTTGGAAAGACAATACAGGCGCTGGCTTTGCTTAAAACAAGAATATGCAGGGGGGAAAAGGATCCTGTCCTGCTGATATGTCCTACCTCTGTTATGGAGAACTGGAGAAGAGAGGCCGAACACTTTGTTCCAGATCTCTCTGTTCTTATACACCACGGTACCAGGCGGCTGAGAGGCGAAAAGTTTATAGAAGCTGTGACGGGAAAGGATCTGGTTATATCTTCCTATTCTCTGCTCTATCGTGACAATGATACGTTTAAAAAAACTGAATGGTCAGGGATAATCCTTGATGAGGCACAGAATATCAAAAACCCCGAAACGAGGCAGTCTAAGGCGGCATGTGCTTTAAAGGCGAAATGGCATTTTGCACTCACAGGCACCCCCGTAGAAAATCACGTGGGAGATATGTGGTCAATAATGGAATTTCTTATGCCGGGACTGCTGCCCAACAAGTCACGCTTCGTCAGGGATTTCATGCGTCCGATACAGGCCGGGGAGACAGGTGCCCTTCAGAAAATCAAAAAGATAACGGGGCCGTTTGTACTGAGAAGACTGAAGACAGATAAAACGATCATCTCTGATTTGCCAGAAAAAATTGAGACAGAGGTTTTCTGTCCGCTAAACAAAGAACAAGCTTCACTTTATGGGGTTGTTCTTGACAAACTGGAAAGAGATCTTAGCGAAGTCAGCGGCATTAAACGCAAAGGTGCGGTTCTTTCTGCGATAACTTCACTGAAACAGGTATGCAACCATCCTGCACTCTACCTTAAGGACAGGTCACAGATTGCGGGCAGGTCAGGCAAACTGGTCCGCCTGACTGAGATTGCAGAGGAGATGCTTAGTATTGGTGACAGGGCACTTATCTTTACACAATATGCGGAGATGGGTTCTATGCTGAAGAAATATCTTCAGGAGACATTCGGGAGGGAGACTCTCTTTTTGCATGGAGGCATAGAGAGGCAGAAAAGGGATGAAATGGTACAGAAATTTCAGGAATCCAAAGATGCCCCTCCATTTTTTGTGCTCTCGTTAAAGGCAGGCGGGACTGGTCTTAACCTTACCGGTGCTAACCACGTTGTTATGTTTGACAGGTGGTGGAATCCCGCTGTCGAGCAGCAGGCAGTCGACAGGGCATACAGGATAGGGCAGAGAGAAAGGGTCCAGGTGCATTATTTCTGCTGCAAGGGGACCTTAGAAGAAAAGATAGAACTGATTATCAAATCAAAAAAAGACATAGCAGATTCTGTTGTATCAGCCGGAGAAAACTGGCTCACAGAAATGACGGACAGTGAACTGAAACAGCTTTTCAGGCTGAGCAGGGACGCTGTAGAGGATATAAGCTAAATGTATAGAAGAAGAACTTCCTGGACATATACTAAACCTCTCAGCACAAAGGGCGGGATAAAATCACGGGTCAACAGGGGCCGCTTCCATGGTTCGAACTGGTGGTCCAGACGCTGGATGGAAATACTTGAAGCAAGCATAGATTCTGCCCGTCTCGCCAGGGGAAGGAGCTACGCAAGGCGCGGACAGGTCGTTGATATAGAGATAGAACCTGGTCTTGTGACTGCATCTGTACAGGGAACCAGAAAGAAACCATATCAGATAAGGCTTGGATTTGAAGTGCTTACAGAGGAGGCAAAAGCTCTTCTCCTCTTCCGTTTCAGAGAAAGATCGTCCTTTGCAGCCAGGCTTCTTGCCGGAGAGATGCCTGAAGAAATGGAAAAAGTATTTAAAGAGGCAGGGGTCGGGCTTTTCCCTAATAAAAGCGCTCTGCGGCGTTATAAATGCAGCTGTCCGGACGATGCCGCCCCCTGTAAGCATATAACTGCAGTCTTGCTGCTGCTTGCCGAAGTATTTGACGACGATCCATTTTTGCTGCTAAAGCTCAGAGGTGTCAACCGTGAGGTTCTTATTAACCTTTTGACGCTTGAGACCTCCAGCAATAATGAAGATATCCATTATGAAGAGGAGATCTGGGAAAACGGGGATTCTCCTGTAATAAGCGGAGGATTTGAGAACACTCCTGAAAATTGCGCAGATGATCAGGAAAGCTGCTACAGAGACTCCCTTTATTCGAAATGGTACGGGGACCAGATCCCTGAATTTAAATACAGCCTTGATGGAAAAGAAAGAAGAATTGCAGCATTGGAGATAATTAATGATTTTCCTTTCTGGAGGGGAGAACTGCCGTTCCGTCAGTCGCTCAGTCAGTACTATGACCGGGCAGCCATATCTGCTGAAGAGATACTTACGGGTGAGAAAAAGAAAACTCTCGGACGTCCTCGTAAGCTTATATAGCCAAATAAGGAGGGGATCTCATCCCGCTCCTTATTTTTCAGTATGGGATATTATCTTTCATGAGACTGCATCCCAGGGTAATTGAAGTCCTTTACCTCAAGAGATGAATAGATATTTGCTATCTCATTAATTTGTTCCATTAGGGCAGAAGGATCGGGTTCTTTTTCCAATTCGTGCTTGATGCTGTATTTCCTGAAGAACAGATTCTTCTCTTTTGCTCCTTCTGCTCCGAATATCTCTTTGTACATGATAAGGTCAACCGGCATTTCAAAATCCTTTGCGACATCTTCATATCCGAAAAGGACCCATATTTCTTTGAATCCAGACCATGCTATTGCTGATATACACATCGAACATGGATCGTGGCTTGCCACAAAAATACATTCCGAAGGATCAGGATGGTCTTTCATTGAAAAAAAGCGCATGATGGTATCTATTTCTCCGTGAAAAATAGGGTTTCCCTGTCTGTTGTTTGTTCCGGCGACTATAGTTTTCAATGATCCTGCATCTAAGACCAGTCCTCCGAAAACATGGTTGCCCTCCTCCACTCCTTTTCGGGTAAGGGGCAAGAGGTCTTCTTTTATGGCTCTGAGTATATTTTCGATCTTGGTCATTGCTATCATCTCCCTGTTTGTTTGCCAGCGCTCTTATCCTATTAGACTGGTTTAATGTAACACTTAAGTCTGTACTTTGTCTATTGAAGCGTTTCCCTGTGTCTATACAGAGATATGTACTGCTTCAGCAAAGATTAATAATAGCAAGAGGAGCTGATCTGCTTAAATAGATTTTATCCTAGATCCTTTACGCGATATTATGCAGATCGTCGCTGCTGTAATAACAAGGAAAAAGCTGAAAGATAAAAAGCATTTTTCCATTCCGAGCATTGCCCCGAAAAATCCCCATATTATTGGCCCAAGAAAATATCCCATTCCCCAGAAAAGGTAGTAGGATCCTGAAATAGTTCCCTTGAGACTGTCTGGAGCCCTCTCGTTGAGAAAAGCCATGGACGAGACGAAAAAACCTCCGAGCGATCCGGCGGAAATTCCTAAGAGCAGTGTCGAAGAAAGCTTTTCTGTGTAAGGAAAAAAGCTCCATGAGAGGGCAGCGCATATAAGACCAAGTATCATGAATATTTCTCTCCCAAATCTGTCTGAAAGAGGTCCGTAAAAAAACTGTGCACCGGCTATGAAGAAATAATAAGACGAGAACAGGATGCCTATGTCCATTCCTCCGTACTGTCTGGCAGTTACGAGCCATCCTGGCGCTATGCTGAAGAGCAGTCCCTGTCCGCAGCCGTAGAGGAAAATCCCGAAAAGGACTATCCTTACAGGTACATCTGACAGAAGCTTAAAGGCTTTTCTTATTTCAAGAGAATCCTCTTTACTGCCTTTTTCAGGTTTCCTGTTTTTCTGCGTAAATAATATTATCAGGAAAGCCAGGAAGCATAACAAACTGAAAAATATAAAACCGCCCCGTTCTCCGAATATCTCTGGCATTCCAGGGACAAGCAGCGGTCCCACGGAGAGCATTATGAATACTGCTGCAGTGTATATGCCTATCATCCTGCCCTTATGGTGCGGATATGCGATCGAAATTATTGCCGGAGCCGTTGCCCAGACAGGAATCTCGCCTGCGCCCTGGACTGCTCGTCCGATAAATATCGGGATCGAAGAACTGGAAAAATAAAAAATAATACCTGAAACAGAGGAAAGAAAATAGCCGAAGAGCAGAAAAGGTTTAAACCCGTAACGGTCAGAGAGATTGCCGAAAGGCACCTGGAGAAAGATGTAAGGAAGTGCGAAGCTTGAGGCAAGAAGGCCAACAAGCGAGGCATCTCCTCCAGAAATATTAATTACTCTTGCTGGCAGTACTGATGCAACAATTCCGACTCCCAGCATAGAAACGGCTGCTGCAGATGTTATGCCGAGAAAAGTTTTCATCTGACTTTCGGCCAAATAAAACGCCTCCATTGTATACAAAATATAAATCGTCATGAAGGTTATATCACAAAAACCATCCGATTTATAACAATATTTACTATAAATTATTTAGAATATTGCATGAAATATACAGCAGATACTCCAGATCGGCGAATAAGGAGACTGAACATAGGACTATCCTTTGTTATCATACTTGCCAAAATCAAAGAAACAGAATAACATATCCGTTATTCCATTATTAGGATCTGGCGTAGCTGTGTCTGCGCCAAGTTTATTTTTAAGGGGTATCAGAAAATATGGACAAAAAAGAAAAAGAACTCCCTGTTCTGAGGATCGGAAAACATCAGCCGAAATATCCTATTGTACAGGGCGGTATGGGAGTTATGATCTCAGGCCCTAAGCTTGCCGGCGCAGTTGCGGCAGAAGGCGGTATAGGAACGCTAGCATCGGTAGGGCTTGGTGTCCTTACTGAAGGGTACAACGCCAGGAATTTTGCGGAACGGAACAGCATGATGCTCAAAAAATATATCAAGCAGGCTAAAGATATTGCCATGGGGGGAGTTCTTGCTGTCAACTGTATGTGTGCCCTTTGTGACTATGAATCGCTTGTTAGATCTTCCTGCGAAGCAGGAGCGGATATTATAGTATCCGGTGCCGGGCTTCCCCTCAAGCTGCCGGAGCTGACAGAAGGCTTTCCCGATGTTGCTCTTGTGCCGATCGTAAGCAGCGTAAAAGCCGCCAACATTATTATAAGCCGCTGGAAAAAACACTATGACCGCTGCCCTGACGGTATCGTTGTAGAGACTCCCAACACTGCGGGAGGACATCTTGGGGCCAGAGACATTCCGCAGGTATCAGATCCGGCCCTGTCTCTTAGAAATGTTGTTCCTGCACTGGTTGATTACCTGAAAGAAAACCTTCTTGATATTCCTGTTATCGCTGCAGGAGGAATATGGGACAGCCATGACATGGACGGAGCCTTTTCGATGGGAGCGAAGGGAGTCCAGCTGGGAACCAGGTTTGCTGCAACAGAAGAGGGGGACGCATCTGACAGATTTAAACAGTCGTACTTGGATTCCAGAGAAGAAGATGTTGTTCTTATAAACAGTCCCTGCGGACTTCCGGGCCGTGCTATAAACAGTCCGATGGTCAAGCGCTACCTTGCCGGCCTGCAGGAAAGAATGCCCTGCAGGACCCCCTGCCTGACCCACTGCATATGCAGGATCAAGCATGAGACTTTCTGTATAGCGGACGCGCTTGTCAACGCCTACAGAGGAGACTGGGAGAACGGTCTTTTCTTCTGCGGGAGCAATGTTCCTAAAGTCAGCTCCATAATGAAGGTGAAGGAACTGATGAACGAGCTTCTTGAAGGGTTTAAACTCCCCGATCTTACTCTTCCGTCCGCCTCCTGATAAATTCAATAGATATATCTTGCTTCAAAGAAGCGCTCCAGGTACTAGGAGCGCTTCTTTTTATCTGCCATTGTCTGCAATTTTATAAATTGTAGACCTAGTTTGAAGTCTCATGATATACATTGAATCTTTGTATATATGATAGTAAAAATTTGCATATTAGTTCTTTATTTGACATTATAATGGCCCAAATGTAAACTGTTAAGAAGTGTATACTATTTTACATAGGAGGAAAAATAAACATGGCCGAAAAATCAGCAAAAAAAGAAATCGGTTTGCCATTGAAGATCCTTATTGCAATGGTGTTAGGTGCAGCTCTCGGTTTTATTATTGGAGAGAAGGCTTCATACATTCAGTTTATTGGGGATGTATTTATCCGGCTTCTCAAAATGTGTATTTATCCGCTTATCTTTGTAAGTATTATCAACGGGATCTCACAGGTTGCAGATATGTCGCGTCTCAAGAAGGTCGGCGGTTATTTTCTGGCCTACTGGGCTGTAGCCTCTACACTGGCGGCATCAATGGGTCTTATCTGGGCCTTTATAATCAAGCCTGGTGTGGGTATAAACCTTGGCGCAAAGGAAGTTCCTGTTGTGGATGTAGACCTTCTGCAGTCTCTTGTTAACTGGGTGCCGAACAACCCCTTTGCGGCATTCTCAGAAGGCAATATCCTGCAGATAATAGTATTTGCGCTTATCTGTGGCCTGATTCTTGCAACATTCAAAGATACGGAACATGGAAAAAGACTCTTTAACCTATTTGATTCGCTCAACGAGTTCTTTACACGGATAGTTGGATGGGTCATAAGCCTGGCTCCCTACGGAGTCTTTGCCCTTGTCGCGAATATAACGGGAACACTTGGTTCAACGGTTCTCTTTGGTCTTGGAAAGATGCTTGCAACACAGTATCTGGCCTATGGAACTGTAATAGTGATCATTTACCCTATAATTCTGATGTTCGTTGCCAAGGTAAGGCCTCTCCAGCATTTTACTAATATCTATCCTGCAATGGTACTTGCCTTCTCAACATGTTCATCAAGCGCGACACTGCCGCTTACCATGAAGGTAACGAAGGAAAGAGGCGGAGTGCCGGAGGATATGGTAAACCTCATAGCTCCTCCTGCAGCTACTATCAACATGCATGCCTGTGCGGCAGAAATGCCCATCTACGCAGTATTTGCAGCTCAGATATACGGTATAGACCTTCCTTTCACGAGCCTGCTTGTAATAATCGCTCTTGGTATCATAATGGCGGCAGGAGTTGCCGGAGTGCCCGGAGGCGGCATCATAATGTCTGCAGTACTGCTTCAGGTTATGGGGCTTCCGCTTGACATAGTCCCGTGGATCGCGGGCATTTACTACTTGATCGACATGCCGAACACGATGCTGAACGTAACTGGTGATACAGTGGGTATGGTTACGGTTGCCTCATTAATGAAAGAGTTGGATATTGGTCTCTATAACGCTAAAAAATAGATCCAGCTGAATATCTATCGATTTCTTCCGCCGGCAAAAATCAGCAGCAGTGCCGGCGGCTTTTTGTTATATCAGGAAGCATTCAGGGGATACCTTAGAAGTTTCTCTTTTTATAAATGAATGTAATGATAACCAGAATAAAGGAGAGGACAATAATGAAGGAGAAACTCTCGTTATCGGACAAAAAACATGGGATCGTATGTCTTACCGGGCATGCAGGCATTGCTCATGCCCACGGAGCGAACAGCTATCAGCAGGATGACGGCGGCGGTTTCTGTGCTGCGGGCACGATCATATCACACGCACTATCTGTTGACACAAGAGTCAGTGAGGTCTCCTGCACGACTGAAGAAATAATGGTCAAACTTATGGGCGGCGGAAGTGCTGTTACCATGCCAAGGAGGAGGGTCACACCCCAGGAGGCCGCTATGATGAAGAGGGCTGAGGGTAAGGATGCCCTTTTTTCGCAGGGAGTTGCTGCCGGAATATTTGGTCGTGTTTACGGTCAGGGTGTATCAGAGACGGCGGCATGTTTTCAGGCTGCCCTTGCCCTCTCTGTATTGGATTCCTTCAAAAAAGCTGCTCCGGAAAGAGTCTTCGTTGTCCCTGAAAGTGAAGAAAACGCAGGTGCTATATTGGGAACGGTGATCGATTACGATGGCATACCTGTATCTGTGGTTATGCCGGTCAATTTTACTGGCGGCGGACTTGGTCCCGATGAGGACTACGAAGGAAACTTTATGCACGGAATGAAGGGTGATATGATGAAAAAACTAGGCTGTCCCCTTCCTTCAATAGTTGCAGAAAGCAAGGTCTGCAGCGTCCTTTCGGAAGAAGCCCCCCATGACAGATTTTTGATCCGTTACTCCGAGGACAGGGGAGACCCTGCCGTCGCTAAAGCACTGGAGGAATCGTGCAAGGAACTCTCTGTGCCATATTTTATCAGGAACGATCTGCTCAGTTATGACGCAGGATCATTCCAGTCTCTTTCATATGCATTTGCGGAAAAGATAGAAAAGATAGCAGCTGGGCTTCGGGAGACGGAGAAAGCATCGGAGAAGGTCAGGCTGGTCGGTGATCTCGCGCGCCTCGTATCCGAGGACGCTGCCGGTTTTACATATATGAGCAGGTCTGTGTTTGCCGAATCATCAAGCCCGGGGCTGCATCCCGGAACTTCTGCGGTCCTGTCAATGATAGTTGGTAAAAACTACATAAAAGACCATGTTATTCCAATAATTACAGAATCCGACAGGGATGATTACGTAAGGGTGATATTATTGGCATTGAAAAAGATCGCACAAAAATAACGAAGGGAGATGGATCGATGAAAATATTACTCATATCAACAGGCGGTACAATTGCCTCCCAGCAAAGCCCAGAGGGGCTTGCTCCTGTGGATCAGGGAGAAGCTCTGGCGGCGGAGGTGCCTGGTATTTGCGATATAGCTGTTGTTGATAT
>JAQVPO010000250.1 GCA_028702015.1 Synergistaceae bacterium
CTATTCTCTCCGCGATAAGCCTTAGCGGCATTGACAGATTGCTCGGAATATTTTCAGGTTTGCTTAAATCGTTTATAGCGGTATATGTTGTCCTTATAGGGGGCCTCCTTCTTGCCCCGGTGCTTGAACCGACCTGGATGACCGAAAGCGACATAATCCGATATGCCGGAAGGCAGTGGCCAGAGGTGAAACAGATCCTGGTCGATTTTAAGGTATTGCCGAATGCTGAGGACCTGCCGGAAGGGACACTGGAACAGATACTCAGACCCTACAGGAAAGGGGAGTCAGGTCCTGAAGGATACCTTCCTGACAGGGACAGGACGTTGATCAGGCCGGGTGCCAGAGAACAGGATCAGTCATGCTAACAGAAATATCTTCATACAACAGTCTTGAGATAAAAAAGATAATCCAGCTCATATCAAAGCATTGCAGGAGCGAAATAGGTGAAGAAGCTGCATTTGCGGCACTTCCTGCCCAGAGTTTAGATGACCTGAGAGCAAGGCACGAGCTCTTTTCATCGATAGAAGACTACAGGGAAAAAAAAGGTGAGCTGCCATGGCAGAAAGGGCTGGCCTCCGTTACCCCGATACTTGCCGAGGCTGAGGAAACAGGCATCCTTACCGGAGAAGAGCTTCTGAAGATACGTCATCTGATAAAACTTTCCATGAAAATCAAAGAAGTCCTCGGCTCTGAAAAAGAAAAGTATCCGATTTTCTCACTGATCATCAAAGATATAAGAGACTTCACAAAAGAGATAGAAAGCCTGTCCGTAATTGACGATGACGGCAGACTCTATGATTCTGCATCCGAAAAACTGAAAAGCCTGAGGGAAAAGATCAAAGAACTAAGGGAAACAATACGCAGGAAGGGGCATGCTTTGATAAACTATCCTACTATATCCGGCATGCTGCAGGAGCGGGTCATGACAATAAGGAACGAAAGGTATACCTTCCTTGTCAGACCGGATGCCCTGAGTCTTTTTCCTGGCACTGTGGTCGACAGGTCTGTTTCGGGTAACAGCGTTTATATGGAGCCTAACTCAATGGTAAGGATCAACAACGAATTCACATCATGCAGAAACTCCGAAATTTATGAGGAACAGAAGATACTGCGCGAACTCACAGCAATAATCCAGAAAAAAATAAAAGGGATACTGGATGCAGAAAAAGTTATAGGTACTATTGACCTCTTCTATGCGCTTTCAGAAAAAAAGCGCCTTGAAAGATGGACGATGCCGGAATTATCTTCGAAGACGATATTCAGTTTTAAAAAGGCCAGGCATCCTCTGCTTTTTGATAAGGCTGTGCCAATTGATATCGGATGCGGAGATAAATACAGGATACTTGTGATAACGGGCCCCAATACAGGAGGGAAAACTGTAGCGCTCAAAACAGCCGGGGTATGTGTGATACTTGGGTGGATGGGATTTCCGATCCCGGCCGCCGGAGGTTCTGTGCTTGGTATCGTGGATGAATTATTCGCTGATATCGGTGATGAACAGAGCATAGAACAGAGCCTCTCTACTTTCAGCGCACATGTTAAAAATGTGACTGAAATACTTGGCAGAGCAGGCTCTAACTCGCTGGTGCTGCTTGATGAGCTTGGAGCAGGGACAGATCCAGAAGAGGGAGCGGCACTCGGTATAGCGATCCTTGACTGGCTGAGGGAGAAAAAAACTCTTGTCCTTGCCACCACACACCACAATCCTATAAAGAGATTTGCCCTTGCGGCACCATCTGTCGAAACCGCGAGTGTTGAATTTGACATAACCACGCTTTCCCCGACATATAAGATACTTACTGGGATACCTGGAAGGAGCAACGCACTTCTGATAGCCGGCAAGCTTGGCATGCCCACTGAAGTCATAAAAAGGGCGGAAAAGGCCATAAACGGTAAAGAAATATCTATGGAGGATCTTATCGCCGAGCTTCACGGCAAGCGCTCAAAGCTTGAAAAAGAGAGCATAGAGGTGGAAAATTCGCTTAAAGAGCTGGAAAGGCTCAAAAATAATTATGAGGAAAAAGTCAGAGAGATAGAAGAAAGGCGCGAAGTCCTCATAGCAAAGGCAGATAAGAAAGCCCTCAACATAGTCAAGAATGCTGAAGAATCAGCAAAAGCACTTATAAAAAACATTGAATCAGCCGAAGTTGAATCGGCGGCGAGACGGGAACTGGAAAAGAAGAGGAGTCACTTCCACAAAATAGAAAAATCTGCTGACCAGAGGGAAGAAAAAAAGATAACAGAACAGTCTGCGGCAGCAAAAAAAGAGGCCCTCAAAGAGGGTGATACTGTCAGAATAATCGGGACCAAGGGCGTAGCCTCTGTACTTGAAGTCAAGGGCAAAAAAATCCTTGTGCAGGCTGGGGCAGCTCAGGTTGAAGTACCCCTGAATAAACTGAGCCTTGTCCCTCAGAAAGAGATCCCGAAAACACCCCCTCCAGTGCAGGTCAGAGTTTCCCGGCCCAAGGGCGTGCCAAGTGAGATAATGGTTCGAGGCATGACTATAGATGAAGCGATACCAATAGTTGAACAGTATCTTGATCAGGCGTACAGGGCCGGCTACGATTCGGTGACAGTCATCCACGGGCGGGGCGAAGGGATATTGAGGAGAGAGGTCCAGGAACTCTGCAAGAGGACACCATATGTAATTGAACATAACCTCGGCGGCCCTCATGACGGAGGGTATGGAGTTACTATCGTTCGCTTCCGCAAATAATAAATTGGGATTTATAGCGGCGCTGACTTAGCGACACTTGCGGAGCCTTCCTTCGACGTATTGATATACGCCTTCGGAAGGCTCCACTGCGTGTTGCGTCGTTAGTACTCGCTCTAAATCCCAATTTTCGCAATTGCTGCAATTGGGGCATATCAGAGCGCTGGCTTAGCGACACTTG
>JAQVPO010000251.1 GCA_028702015.1 Synergistaceae bacterium
GGTCGACAGGTACCGAAGCAAAGTCAATTTCAGCACTAAGACCGCTCAGGGAAGATATCTCGCCTATTCCTCCCATGAATCCGCCTTCAGTAGGATCGTGCATAAATTTAGCTATCTTCCTCAATATTTTGGATTCTTCCAGCACAGAGGTTTTTTCGATCCACGAAGCCATCTTTGCTATATCAGCATCAGACATGAAGGGGCTCAAAAGATCCGGTTTGTCTGTTGCCAGGATAGACATGCCTTCTATACCTATATGCTTCGTGGCGATAAGAGCGTCTCCGGTGTTCAGATCCTGGGCCCTGAGGACTTTATCCGCCGTGCCGATAAGAGCACCCATTATTACCGGCCTTTCATATCTGTCATTGAACTCAGTATGTCCTCCTGCCACAGCGATGCCCTGAGCAAGACACTCCTCATGTATCTCGCTCATGATCCTTGCGGCTCCCTCTTCTCCCCATGAAGGAGGAAGAATAAGAGTGACAGCAAGATAAGCCGGATCTGCGCCCTTTGAGGCTATATCATTTGAATTTATTCTGACCAGAAGCCTTCCTGCACCATTTTCAGCTCCTACGATAGGATCAGATGAAAATACAAGATACTTGCCTTCAGGCCATTCGATAACAGCCGCGTCCTCTCCCACAGCCGGTCCTACCAAAAGTTCCTTTCTAAATGCTCCTGTATAGCTCAGCACGTTTCTTTTCAGCGATTCAGGCGATAGTTTGCCGGAGGGAAGTCCTTTGTTCTCATTCATTCTTTATCACCTGTTTCTTATTGAATAAATACAGCCGCAGTAGACCTGCCTGTATAGGCCCAGCCTTTTGCTCTCGTCCACCGATTTTTTGAATCCGTTGTTTTTCCGCCATACCCTTGGTACCCAGATCAGCCCGTGTTCAGAAGATACTCTTTCGCCTATACTGTTGATAAGACAAGGATCCTTATGGGGACTTATCGTAAGGGTCGTTGCAAGAGAACCTGCTCCGTTCCTGACCGCATACTCGGCAGCGGCTCTCAGCTGAAGCTCAAAGCAAAGACTGCACCTTCTGCCGCCCTCAGGTTCGGAAGCAAGCTTCTCTGTTTTCATAAGCCAGCCTTCAGGGTCGTATGGCATAACATGAAATTCTATACCTTTCATATGGCAGAGAGATATTACCGCAGCTGCCCTCTTTTCAAATTCGTCAGCCGGGTGGATATTGCTGCCATAGAAAAAACCTCTTATCTGATAGCCCTCTTCCAAAAGGTCATCAGCTGGGACTGTAGCATCAGGCGCACAGCATATATGAAGGATCAGTCTTGTCTTTCTTCTGTCCATGTTACGGAGCAGAGCCCCCTGTTTTTATTCTTCCGTAACTTCTTCTTCAGATCCAGCAGATTCAGTCTCAGGTCCAAGCGTACCATCTTCGCCTGCTGCCGGCTCGTTTTTTGCCAGCGGAAGCGTCTTTACGGCAAAAATCAGATATCCTGTATGACCTATCATAACGTCCTCAGGCCTTATGCGGTTCGGTTCAGTCTTGTAATAACGCAGCATAAGCTCAACGACCTGGACATCGACAAAACCGTATTCTGAGAGTTTCACCAATGTATCAGAGACTTGGTTTGTCGTAGGAACAAGTATCCCCAGATGGTTGCCGGGAGCCAATGCCTCATATGCTTTGTCTATGTATTCCCAGGGGGTCGGAATGTCCAGAAAAACAGCATCGGCGTTCCGCTCTTTGAATCCTTCATCAAGTGATCTGACATTGAATTCAATTCTGTGCGCAACTCCCCATTTTTCAGCGTTCTTCCTTGCAAGCGCAGAGAATTCTTCTCTGCGGTCATAAGTACAGACCTTTCCCCCGTCTCCCACAAAATGAGCAAATGTACAGCAGAGACTTCCGGATCCGGTTCCGCATTCAACAACTGTACATCCCGGGAAAATGTTCATATGCTGAAGTATGAACCCGGCATCTTTAGGAAAAACTATCTGCGTCTGTCTCTTTATTCTTCTGGTATAGCCAGCAAGTGTAGGTCTCAGCAGATAATAGATTTCTCCTTTCGGAGTAACTATTCCCTCTCCGTATTCGTGTTCGGTCAGCTCAGTGTGCTTGATCTGACCGAAGTGGGTTCCCTGAGACATGCCTGGGGTTACTTTTATAAGAAAATTATCCCCCTTTTTGGGATTCCAGATAAAGACCAGATCTCCTGCCTTTATCATCTACTTCAGCAATCCTTTTACTGCATCTGCGATATCTTTCGGGGAAAGCTTCATTTCAGCCATTACTTCATTGCCCGGACCGGAACATCCATAATGGCTCACACCAAGGTTGACCATCCTGACTGATTTTCCTGCACGCACAGCCATCATGGCAGCAATAGAGCCTATACCTGTGTTCACATGATGATCTTCGCAGGTAACGAGAGGCTTGTCTCCTATCAGTTCAAAGAGTTTGCATGCATCCATTCCAAGCGGAGACGCACAGTGAAGGATTTTTACGCTGATCCCTTCTGCAGCAAGTATATCGCGGGCTGCTATAGCACGCCCTGCAAAATGGCCCATCGACAGTATCGCAGCATCATTGCCATCTCTGAGGACATCTATCTCGCCATATACAAAGGTGTATCCGCCGCCATAGTACGGAGTCCCGTCTTCTTTGAGAACTGCCGGAAGGACACTCCTTCCCATAGCCATACAGACATTACCCGGCTCCTTCAGCATCCATCTTGTGGCCCTGTCAGTCTGGTTGGGATCCGCCGGGACAACTACCTTCCATCCGAAAGTGTTGCGGAAAAGTCCGACATAATCTATACATTGATGGGTCATTCCGTCTTCACCGACATCAAGTCCTGTATGTGTAAGCACTGTTTTTATTGAAGCCTTGT
>JAQVPO010000252.1 GCA_028702015.1 Synergistaceae bacterium
GGCCCCCAGTCCCACCCAAAGGAGTAGAGCGCTTTTCTGGCGTATCCTCTCTCTGGGATGCCTCCCCCGTTTTGAAAGGGTAATCCTTCGTTTGCAGCTATTTCGCTTGTTTTTTTCATGGGGGATGCGAAGTGTACTTCCAGCAGGTTGTGGCCGGGTTTCAGGTATTCTTCAACTCGGCGGCGCCAGGGGATGAACATGTTCTCTGATTTGCCCAGCGAGTGGCCGTTGAGCACAATCTCTGCATAGGTATCCAGCCCGTGGAAGATTAGTTCTGCCGGGGCATCTGTATTAAAATCCTGCGGCAGATAAAATTTGCGCTGGTAGGCCCAGTCGCATTCGGCAACCCAGGCGACTTCTTTTTCGTTCAACCGGTAGAACGGATTTTGTATGGCATCCAGGCAAAGCAAATCCTGATGCACCGTGCCCGGCACCTGGGCAGGGTTCCAACCATTGCATGCCAATGATTTACACCGGTTGCCGTATTGCCGAAATTGCCACTCGCCGTTAAGACTAATCTTTTCCACCATGTACCCCCTTGCAATATTTCGATATATTCAAGTATTTCCTGCAATATAATTCGCCATTATATCGATAATACCTCCTAAAAAAATATATTTTAGAAAAAAATGCAGATAAAGAAGGAGTTTTATCTAAAATGCAGAATATATAATTGTTTCGATATAATTCCAAATGAGGTACTACACATGCCACCGAAATATAAGAGACTGGCAGATGTATTGAGAGATAACATAAAGAAAAAACTTGCCCCTGGTGATAGGCTGCCTACACGAAGAGAGCTCATGGAACGCCATGCCGTAAGCCTGTCAACAGTGGAAGGCGCACTCAGGATACTCTCTGATGAGCAGCTTATATCCTGCCATGTGGGACGCGGCACGTTTGTAAGCAATAAGGCAATAAAAAAGAATGGCGATTCCGGCAGGATTTGCATGATAAGCACGCTTTCCGGGCAGTTCATAGCATCCAACTGGCACCAGGGGCCTATCTTTGAAGGTATACAAAGCGTGTTGGAGGAGGCCGGGCTTCGCTTAATGCTGTCGGACTATGACGGTATAGAAGATACAAGCCACTACAGTGATTTCAGCGGCTTGATATTTCTGGCGCCCCAAGAAGATAAGAAAGCACTTATCAAAAAGTTTCAAGATATCGGCGTGCCGTCCGTTGTTATATGTACATCCTGGGATGATGTGAACATACCCAGCATAGATTGTGATAATGAATACGGTATCCGGTGCATGCTTCGCTACCTTGCAGACAGAGGGCATACAAGAATTGGATATGTGGATCAAATCTTCCAGTCGTTTGATGCTCTTTCCCGGCGCGCTGCGTTTGAAAAGATGATAGATGAATTTGGAATTGAAGCCAGGTGGAGCATTACTATTGGTTCCGGCAAACTGGATGATGAGGCATTATCCGGGCTGAGAGCAATGTTTGCATCAGAAGACAGGCCTACAGCCCTTATCTTCAGTTCCTTTATTTTCTCAACAATGCAGGTGGCGGCAGAACTTAAAAGTATGGGCGTCTCTATCCCGCAGGATGTATCCCTCATAGGATTTGATGATTCACCGTGGGCCAGTTGCATAGACCCTAAGCTCACAGTAATCAAGCAGCCGCTCTCCACTATGGGGCAACGTGCAGCAGAGAGATTAATAGCGCAAATAAAAGGCAAAGCATTCGTAAAAAACGAAATCCTGCCCATTGAGCTAATTGAACGGGATTCGGTAGCAATGATAAAAAGCCCGCATGTAGAATGTGTGCAAAATATCAAATAAAGCATTCCGGCTGCAATTAAGTAAAAGAAGGAGGAGCAAAATGTTAGTTTCAACATCAAAACAAAAGGGATTCACATTAATAGAGCTGCTGGTTGTTATAGCTATAATAGCAATATTGGCAGCCATACTCTTCCCGGTCTTTGCAAAAGCCCGGGAGAAGGCAAAACAGACAACATGTACAAGCAATCTTAAGCAGATGGGATTGGCCATTGCTGCATACTGCCAGGACTATGACGATTTCCTGCCACTCTCAAATGCCTATGTTAATAATCCTGATGCCGGATACGACCATATATGGATTGCAGCAATGCATCCGTATATTGCAAACTGTGCATGGGACGGCGGCGGCCCCAATACCAGCAAGATATTCTTCTGCCCTGCTGATGATAAGGAAATACTGATAAATAGCAAGAATACTCCTACAAAGGGAAATAAGATAACCAATTACATGTATCATAAGCGTATAGGCGGCATGGGTTGGGTAAAGCAAGGTGCTGCTTATGCATCCTTCAGCCCCAGGACTCTGGCTAAATGCCAATCGCCGACTACATGTGCAGTAATAGTTGATGCAAGATGCGCAACTAATATATACGACCCCTGCTTTGATGTTGTCAATCCTTCAGGAGCCAAGTCGCTTCTGGACCCGCGTCATAACGGTGGATTGAATGTACTCTATGCAGATAATCATGTAGCCTGGTTTAATATTACAAGCGCTTCGCAAACACAGATTAACAAAATATTTCTGTGGGATGGCTGGAAGGACTGGCCATACTAAATTACCTATCGCAGAATCAACAAGGAGGCAAAATGAAACAAATAAAGGTTCTTGTTCTAACAGTGGTTGCTATGTTACTGGCAGGCACGGTATGGTCTGCTGAACTGGTAGGTTACTGGTCGTTTGATGAAAACCAGGGTACAGTTGCAAAGACGTCTGCCGTGAGCGGATATGACGGAGAGATTCACGGCGCAAAGTGGGTTCCCGGCAAGGTTGGCTCCGCGCTGGAGTTTAACGGCGAGAGCGACTATGTTGAAATTAAAGATACTGCCAAGAACAGCCCATTTGCC
>JAQVPO010000253.1 GCA_028702015.1 Synergistaceae bacterium
TTTATGTGGGTCTTTTTCACTCTGCTTGGAATCGCCTACACCTGGAGATACGCAGTAAAGATACGTAAAACCCCAGAGCTTTCCCCCGTCCGCGAATCAGATGAATTCTTCCGCGATGACCTGAAAGAGTCTACGGTTTCAGATGAAGAATTTAACATGGGACACGCTCTCGTCATCTTTACAATTTTTGCCGGTATGGCCTGGATAATATGGGGCGTTGTCAAACACGAATACTACATTCCGGAAATTGCAACACAGTTCTTTATAATGGGGCTGATCGGCGGACTTATCGGAGTAATTTTTAAGCTTGACGGCATGAAGGTCAATGATATAGCGACATCATTCCGCAGCGGCGCAGCAGACCTTCTCGGAGCGGCTATGGTCGTAGGCATGGCTAAGGGCATTATCCTCGTGCTCGGAGGAGACTCTTCTACAGATCCCACAGTGCTTAACACTATACTCCATAATGCCGGTCTGATGATATCCGGATTTGCCCCTGCCGTTTCTGCCTGGTTCATGTATGTATTCCAGTCGATATTCAACTTCTTTGTTGTGTCCGGTTCAGGTCAGGCTGCACTTACAATGCCGCTCATGGCTCCCCTTGCGGACATCGCGGGAGTAACAAGACAGGTGGCGGTTGTTGCCTTCCAGCTTGGCGACGGATTCACGAACCTGATAGTTCCGACCTCAGCCTGCCTCATGGCCTGCATAGGAGCAGCACGCATAGACTGGGCAACATGGGCCAAATGGCAGATCAAGTTCCAGGCTGTCCTCTTTGTTTTCGCCTCCCTCTTCGTAATAGCAGGAGTAATAATTGGCTACAATTAAACCAGAACGTTTAGTTCCAGCAGTATGATCAACATGCAGGAGGAGGAGTCCCATAACAACGGGACTCCTCTTTTTCTTTATAATAAAACGTGGCTCTTCAATATCAGTTTTTAACAGGCACATTCTGTCCTGTTTGTAAAAATATCAGATGCAGAAGCTGCAGCTTTCTTCAGAAAACCATATATGCAGGAGGAAGAGCGTGATACAATTTATCTGCTCAGATGCTGTGCTATTACAATAAGAAGGTGTGAGGCAAATATGAGAAAGACTTTTTTCTTGCTTATCTTTTTTTTATTAACTGCTCCGTCCCTTGTTTATGCAGCGGACAATGAAAACACAGGCATAGCTGATTCTTTCAAGGCCTACTGCCGGACTGAGATGAACAAAGTATTTGAGACATATAGCGGCGATCAATACTCCATCGTTTATAAAAAAACGGGCAATAAGCCAGAACATTGGACTAAGCACTCAGAAAAAATCGAAAATGCATACGGTGTAGATTTTCAAAAAGCGGAAGTCCCAGGAGAGCCCGATACAGGAATACTTATAGTCAAGCATTTTACAGAAATTTATGCTGACAATTACGACTCAGAAGAAGATGCAAAAGCTGAAACGGCAATAGTAAACAGGGTTAAATATGTATATAAATTTTATATGTCCTATCAAAACAAGCAGTGGGTTTTGACAAAAGCAATGAGATATACCCACTGGCAGAAAAAATGGCATTCCGTAACACCAACGAGTATTTTTGAGATACTCCAAAGTAAAAATGATGTAAAGCAATAAACTGCTTGCAAACATATGCCATGAAAAGTCTCCTCAGCCGCCGGAAAGGAGCTTTAATGACCATCGGAGAGCACCTATACGGCAGAGATTGCGCATTTCAGGTTATTTACACTGATCGATTGCCAGACCTTAATTTGATGGAAAGAAACCGGTGACATATAATTAGAGCTGCTTGTTAATGCAAAAAATTCAAGAGCGGAGTAAAATGTTACCAGACAATTCCAAGGGGGTTTTAATATGAAAAAACTTATTGTGACTATGCTGGTTTTCGCAATTCTGATCGCTTATCCTTTTGCAGCTTCTGCGGAAACAACAGAAACTATAGCTGTACCTACTGCCCGGGATGAAGGAGTTGCAAGCTCCATTTCAGAAACTTACAGCTTGACTGTTACTGCTCAGGAGATAGCTGATTTGCATGCCGCATCTCTCGGCTACGGCGAAATATCAATAGCATATGGTCTCTCTTCTCTGACTGGTTTAACCGTGAGCGAACTGCTTGACATGAAAGAAACAATCGGATGGGGCGAGATCGCAGCATCTTATGGAGTAAAAGTCTCAGACGTTACTCCCAACGCGCAAGTCACTCAAAATACGTATAAAAATATGGCTAAAGAAAACAACAGAACAACAAATATGAATGGGCAAAATAGTGATAACTCAAATGGCTCCAAAGGTAATGGCGCCAGCAATGGCAACAACGGCGGAAATGGCAATGGTGGCAATGGCGGAAACGGTGGCGGAAACGGCGGCGGAAACGGCGGCGGAAACGGCGGCGGAAAAAGATAAACTATTCTCTCAGCCACAGTGCTTCGCTGCATATCGTCAAATATTTTTTCTGTATATGTATTTAATGCAATATGAATGTTAACTATGACAAGGCTGTAAAATTAAGTCTGAAATAAAGAATTAATGAACTGATCAAGAGGCCTTCTGTGATAGATCAATCGAATCGCAGAAGGCCTTTAGCTATGGTAAAAGAGAAAAGGATGTACTCTGGATTCAGATAATGGAAGGCAACAAACGCGATATCATAGCCCAGCTGCTACAGAAAACCATCTAAAAAGCGTATTTCACTCAGATACAGCACCTTAAAAAACTCTGGCTGCCACCTTTTTTGGGGCTACAAAAAAATATAGTATGCCGGCCCGTAACTGGAAGACGGCGCTTGGAACACTTGATATGCCCATAAGCTTATCTTTTATCATAGAGGGGCTTTATTTACAGTTTTCTTTTC
>JAQVPO010000254.1 GCA_028702015.1 Synergistaceae bacterium
TTATCAAAGGCAGCGACAACATCCTCTTCACTGCTCACATCACAGAGGCATGAACCTGCAAACTGCGGATTATCAGCCATTGTTTTTGATATGGCCTCCTGATTGCAGTCAAGAATGAATACTTTCGCACCTTCAGCCGCAAATCTCTGAGCTGTGGCAAGACCTATACCGCTTGCCGCACCTGTGACCATGACACGCTTGCCTTTCAGTTCGCTGTATTTTGCCATTAATCTCTCCCCCTTAATCTTTTGCTGTCTGTTCTCGTTATTTAAGATGTTCGTAAAAATTATCCGATTTTTGCCATTATCTTTTTTCCAAATCCAGTCAAGACAGGTATATAGCCTTTTAACTCTTCATCAAGCCCGGTATCTCCTGTGTCAGCTATCAGGGATTTTCCAAAAAGATCAGACATCTTGGATGAGCTGGCAATGACTTGTATATTTCCTCTGGGGATCATCCTGATAACTTCAGGGCTGAGCTGCTGGTTGCCCCTGCCGAAGATATGCCCCTGTCCGCCTATGACAGTAATCACAAGATGGCGTTCTTTCTCATCGAATCCAGAAAGCATCTTTCTGATCTCTCTCTCCGTGATGTCCTTTCCCGCAAGCTGCCTGTTCACCACAGCATCCACCCCAAGCAGTGTTCCTTCTATACCAAGGCTCTTTTTTATCGAGTATGTTGTGCTGCCCGACCCTATCAGATATATCTCATTCTCAATCATATTCCTGATAACATATGCTGCAATATCAAGCCTTTCAGAATCACCTGAGGATGTGCTTCCCGATTTCCTGTCCTGCATAAACTCCCTGTCGTCAGGAACTTTCATATAGCCATAAAGCTGTGCTCTAACTTCATTGTTTCGGAAAGCATCCTCATCAAGATCCATGACTTCGGCAAGAATATATCTTTTCACCTTGCCCTGAAGGAGATTTTTGATCATCATTCCAGCATCTTTAGGCCTCTTGGCGTATACGGCAGAATGTATCTTAACTCCAGCCGGTATTCCGATTACAGGAATATTTTCTCCGACTAATGAACATACATCACGCGCAGTCCCGTCGCCGCCTGTAAAAACTATCGCTTCGACTCCTTCATCAAGCATCATTGAAACAGCTTTTTTAGTGTCAGCAGAGGTGGTTTTTTCTGCGGGATAAAAAACTATCTTAGGCTTCAGACCGTTTTCAGAGAGCAGTCTTCCGCCCATCTCACCCGCAGGGGCATAAAACTGATGACTTGAAGAGACTTCCCTGAACACGGCAAGTGCGGCCTCCGCACGGCTGTTCGCCGCAGGGACCGCACCAAGCTCTATGGCCCGACGGAGAATATCTTCTCCGTCGGTCCCCTTCAGAGCGACCTTTCCTCCCATACCTGCTACAGGGTTTACAAGGAAGCCGATCTTCATTTTACTTAGGCTCGAAATATCCTTTATATTTTCTGTTGTATGAACGCCAGGTTATTGAATATTTTGCCGGATCATCAAAGTAATCGTGATCAATATGCCTGACAGTGCTGTTAGACGGAGCATGCTTCACGGCCTCAGGTTCTTCGTAGCACATTCTGGATATCTCGGCCAGCACCGCGCAGTAATCATCAATATCAGTCTTTGAGTATGACTCGCTCGGTTCTATGGTGAATGGCTCCGGGATCACAAAAGGCTCGTGGCTCGACCAATAGTGGGTCCCGAAGTCAGCTATGCAGCGCTGAACATCAGCTGTTCCGAATCCCGTATCTTCCTTAAGCTTATTCCAGCTGTAACGGACCTGTTCAATACGTGAAGGATGGTCCGGGAAACTCATGGACGCGCCTTTTATCGAAAGTATCTTCTTCATGCAGTAATTGTTGTTCAGTATAGCGACCCTTGATACTTCCTCAAGTCCTTCGGCTCCGAGAGACATTATCCAGGAATATGCCTTGAGCACGACTGGAACTACGCCCCAAAATGATTTTATTTTTCCGCAGGATTTCGGCAGATCGAAATCAAGGTAATATCCTTTTTCAGGACTGTACTCTACCATCGGCACCGGCATATACGGACGAAGCTCTTTTCTGGCCGCGACCATTCCTGTTGCAGGACCTCCGCATCCATGCGGCGCAGAGAACGTCTTGTGAAGGTTGAAGAATGACATGTCGAAATTGGCTTCCGCTGTCCTTGTTATCCCAAGAAGACCGTTCGCGTTAGCCTGGTCATAGCAGCAGAGGACGCCCTTTTCGTGAGCAAGTCTGGTAAATTCCCTGATCCTTACGTTAAAAATTCCGGTATCTTCAGGGTTCGTGAGGAAGATGGCCGCAGTCCTCTCTGAAAGTGCAGCTTTGAAAGCCTCTATGTCAGGATATCCCTCTGCATCTGGCTGTATTATCGTGACCTTGTAGCCTTTTACAATTGGAACAGCAGTGTCGGCAGGGTGTGAAAAGAGCGTGGTTATGACCTCGTCGCGTTTTTCCTCTTCTCCCTTGTCGCGCCAGTAAGCTCTTACGATCGAAGCCAGAGCAAGGACTCCGTGAGAACCGCCGCCCGGCTGCACACTGAAAACGTCAAGACCAGAAATAGATTTGAAGAGCTCTCCTGTTTTATACATGACCTCAAGCGCTCCCTGAGCAGTTTTTTCCGGCTGCAGTGGATGCATATCCAGCATCTTATGTGAGCCGGCGATACGCTCATTGACCTTGGGACTGTATTTCATAGTACAGGTTCCCTGACCGATGTCTATATTCCCATCCACCCCGATATTTTCCTGGGAAAGGTGATTGTAATGCCTTACAAGCTGAAGCTGCGCCATCTCAGGAAGATTGGGGCTATCCTTCCTTACCATATGTGCAGGAAGCATGTTAAC
>JAQVPO010000255.1 GCA_028702015.1 Synergistaceae bacterium
TGATCCAAATTAGATCTCTAAAACCCAGGCCTGTTTTTTTAAGCTCCGAAACACCGTTTTGCCTCACATCCGCCGACTCGGGGCCAAACCATTTCCATGCCCAGAACATCAGGAAGAGAACTGCCGCAACAGTCAATATGTTGTTTATCGTTTTTGTAGGGATCTTATCAAGGTTCACACATATCTCCCCTTTAAGACTGCTCGTTATTTTCTCTTAACTATTCTGTTCAATATATTATCGAAATAGAAACGTATGATCCTGCCATAGGAGAGACCTTCAAAGCGGCCTGTTATCCTTGGCTTTCCATTCACGCTGCGTCTCACAAATGTCCTGGCCTTGGGTCTGAGCATGACCTGGCTCGGATACAGGCTTCTGTGCCCGGCAACGACATAAGATACTGAGCACACAAGACCGGCAAAAGGTGCTATAGGAGCTCCGAACAGCTCCATAGCAAGTATAGTTGATGCTATGGGAGTATTTGTCGAGCCAGCAAGGACTCCAGCCAAACCAAGCGCGCTGGTTATAGAAGGATCAAGTCCGAAAAGGTTTCCAAAAAACGAACCTGCCGCCGCACCGACAAACAAAGTCGGAGTAAGAACTCCGCCGCTTCCGCCGCATGAGAGTGTAACCGCCATAGCAAAAGATTTCAGAGCAAACGCCGCTATCGGGACATTCCCCCCTCTTACAGCATTTCCCAGAGTTTCCATTCCAAGACCAAGATATTGATCCCCGAAAAGTAAAAACATCGCCAGCAGTATTGCAGCACCAAGAAGCGGCTTCTGCCAGTCAGGCATTCTTAAAGATTTAAATTTTCTTTCTACAGCATTCAGGCACTCTATATGAAAGACTGAGACAGTACCGAAGAAGACTCCTGCAAAGAGAGACCAGCCTATCAAACTGGGGGCAAGGATCGGAACGTCAATAATAAACTCAGGAAGATGTCCGGCCCCAAGATATGACGCCGTGAAACATGAAACTATCCCGCTTATAAAGGAAGGGAGGAGAACATCATAGAACATCTGCCCGACAAATAATACCTCAACTCCGAATACCGATCCGGTTATGGGGGTCCCGAAAACTGCCGAGAACCCCGCTGATATCCCGCATATAACAAGTTTTTTCCTGTCAGATTCATCCAGCCTGAAAATCTTTGAAAGGCCATACATAAGTCCTGCGCCTATCTGGGCACATGGCCCCTCTTTCCCCGCTGAACCGCCGGAAGCTATCGTAACTATTGTCGCTATCAGTTTGACAGGAACCACCTTTATGTCAATAACGCCGGCCTTTCTGTGGACAGCATCTATAACTTTCTCTGTCCCGTGCCCCGCAGCTTCCGGTGCAAGCAGTCGGACAAAATATAGACTGAAGAGCAGTGCGGGGAAAAGGAGAAGATATCTCCAATTGCTGAAGGAAGAAATAAATTCTATAGTCCAGTCAAGCGCGATTAGAAATCCTGCAGCTACTGCTCCCACTACCACGCCTGCCATTATCGAAAAGAAAGACCATTTTAAAATTGAACTCAGAAGCCAGAGTTCATCTCTTACGATTTTTGTGTCCATTTTCATCACCGCCGTATATTCTACCACTTAACAGCTCCCACCCGGCTGGCTTTGCCAAAATGACAGCATATATATTTCAAAAGCCAATATAGAGTATAATCTTCACATTATGATAAATGGAAGATTGCCTCTGCTTCAGAAACTTATAGTCTCTTTTTTCGTCCTTATTTTTTTAGCCTCTCTTGTTTTTATCGGATACAGGATATTCACAAAACCTGCATACGAGGCTTATGAAAAGGAGCAGGCGAAAATACTTGCCCTCTCTGTCATAGAACTCTTTGCCGAAAAAACATCCGAGTATCCTGAGATATGGACAAAATTTGACACTAAAGAGACAGAGCTTGTTATCGATCACAAAAAAGTCACCGACAACTGGGTAATTAAGATCAGTTTTTCAAAAAGAGGCTCCTTTGTTCAGATCACATCTTCTGTAAAATCCGGATGGAACTCCAGAAGCCCGCAGTCTGCTCTCTTTAAGGCTAAAATTTATCCAGACGGAAAGACGGAGTATGAGGATAATATCCCTGCTGCAACTTTGGGAATGATCAAAAAAACGGACAACAGAGCAAATGGCAGAACATATCTTTTCCGTTTCCCTGATGAAATGAAAAAAGTCCCTGTTGATATCAAAGCAGAAGAAAGGCTGATCTCAGATAGTGGGGGAAAGGAATTCTTGATAATAAAAAATAGCAGCCACCAGTAATAATTTCTCAGAAAGCCCCCATCTATCGCTTTTTATCCGCCGGCCAGCATCGGATATATCTCAATGATATCTCCTTCAGAAAAACGGTAGCTCCATGGTTTGGACAGGCCATTGACCACAGCCAGGATATCCTCTTCCTTTCCAAGGCTGGCACGCATAATATATTCTCTTATGCTCTCCCCTTCTCTGGGAATTGGGAGCGATCCTGTATCTATATCATATATCTCCGCATACTCCGGTCGTATGTCAAGCTGCATCTGATATTACCTCTCTAGGATGGCAGGCCGGGCCATAAGAAAACGCACCGGTCTCATAATGTGTTTTTTAAAAATATTTTTCTTCCAATCCAAGCCTTGCAACAGTCTCAGGTCTGGGCACACCGTTTTCATCCCATCCTCGCACTCTGTAGTATTCATCCAGCATCGGGCCAAGATCGGGGGTGTAGCTGCCAGTTCCGTCATCCCCGCGCGGAGTGGAAAGTATACGCTCCGGCAGGGTATCGTCTTTTCTTCCTATCCCATGCCTGGTGTTGTAAAGCCTTTTCAGGTTAAATATCCTCTCTCC